>JAWVEM010000302.1:0-5420 GCA_033856735.1 Blastocatellia bacterium | reverse complement strand
GACTTTAGTCATTATCAGCCGCTGACGACGAGCGAGATCGAAGAAGTCGAACGCCTGGTGAACCATCACATCCTGCGCAACGAACCAGTGCAGACCGACGAGATGGCTATCGAAGAAGCCATGCGTTCGGGCGCGATGGCCCTGTTTGGCGAGAAGTACGGAGAAAAAGTTCGCGTGCTTTCCATCAAAGGCGCGGAGGATATCTTCTCGAAAGAACTGTGCGGCGGGACGCACGTGCGCGCGACCGGGGACATCGGTGTCTTCAAAATTACCAGCGATGAATCAATTGCTTCCGGCGTGCGGCGGATACGCGCGGTGACCGGCGTCGATGCTTACGAACGCTTTCGCGAAGACGAAGAGATCATCGGACACGTCACAAGCAACTTGAGAACGTCGCGCGCTGAATTGCCCGCGATGATTGGCAAGCTGCAAGACGAACTGAAGAAAGCTCGGCGTGAAGCTGACGAGCTGCGTTTGAAGATCGCGACCGGCGCCGCCGGTTCGGCTTCATCGAATGGCGACGATGCCCGCGAAGTTAACGGTGTGCGCGTGCTCGCTCGTGAAGCCAGCGGTCTTGATGCCGCCGGCATGCGCCAGCTCTCTGACACGCTGCTGGCCCGCATTAAGTCAGGCGTGGTGGTGGTGGGCCGCAGCAACGACGGCAAGGCTTCACTGATCGTGCGCACGTCCGACGATCTTACTAAGAAGATTCCGGCCGGGCTGGTGATCAAAGAGCTCGCCCCGATTATCGGCGGCAAAGGCGGCGGCAAACCCGACATGGCCGAAGGCGGCGGCAACCAACCAGAGAAACTCATGGAAGCTTTGGAAGCAAGCTA
The DNA here is from genome assembly GCA_033856735.1 of Blastocatellia bacterium. GTDB lineage: Bacteria > Acidobacteriota > Blastocatellia > Pyrinomonadales > Pyrinomonadaceae > UBA11740. The sequence goes on along the minus strand of JAWVEM010000302.1, from coordinate 4,584 downwards.
CGGCGTGGTTGAACGGATGCTGAGTTAGTGTAGCGGACTGACTTCCTCACGCCGAAGACGTGAAATGAAATAGCCGGGGGCAACGCCCCCGGTAACAGCCAGCGATCGATTCCGACCCTGAAAGGGTCGCATTAACAAGTGTGAGATTATGCGACCCCTTCAGGGTCGTAATTTATTTGGGGAGGTGATCCGGGGGCGTTGCCCCCGGCTATTTTCTTTGACGCTTTCAGCGTCAGAGCCAAGTTTCACTGAAGGCGGGCGGTAGCCCGCCTCTAAACGTAAGTGTCGCGTCAGGTGTTAACTTGCGCTAAAGTTCTTACTGTCTTCCTCACGCCGAAGGCGTGAAATGAAATAGCCGGGGGCAACGCCCCCGGTAACGGCCAATGATCGATTTCGACCCTGAGAGGTTCGCATAGCATGTGTGAGATTATGCGACCCCTTCAGGGTCGTAATTCATTTGTGGGTGTGATCCGGGGGCGTTGCCCCCGGCTATTTTCTTTGACGCTTTCAGCGTCAGTTCGCGCATGCTCCGGCCGCACGCCCAGTCCTATGAAACGCGCAGGTATTCTCCGCAGCACCGGAAATCGTTTGAAAAGTTTAATGAACCACGGCGCCACGACCGGCTCCGTGCTCCCGAGTACACGGCCCAGAACATTGTCCTGCACGAAGACCTGCCCTCGTTGAGTCAAGCGTGTCGGCAGCTCGCGTCGCCACTGCACCTTTTGCAAGTGGCTCGGCGAGACCCAGCGTTCGGACAACGGCCGCGCGAGAATATTCGCGGCGGCCACGGCATCCTGAATCGCGAGATTGATTCCAATTCCGCCGACGGGAGACATCGCGTGCGCCGCGTCTCCGATGCAGAGCAATCCGGGCCGGTACCACTTTCGCAGACGGTCCACCAGCACGGTCAGCAGCTTGAGCTCATCCCAGTCGCGAATCTCCTTAACCCGATCACCGAGAAAAGGAGCGAGACCAAGAATGTCCTGGCGAAAGGCTTCCAGCCCTCGCTCTCTGATCTGCTGCAACGCGCCTTTGCGAATCACATAGCCGCACTGCCAATACGTTCCGCGATTGATCATCACCATAATCTTGCCGTTGGCGAAGCGCCCTAAAGCCTGCGCCTGATCGTTTGGCTGGCGCGGCAGGCGGAACCACAACACATCGATCGGCGCGCCGAGCCGCTCGATCTCCAGGCCCGAGCGATCGCGGACCACAGAGCTGCGCCCGTCGGCGCCCACGACCAGGTCCGCGTAAACCTCCAGACTTCCCTCCGGCGTTTTGGCCCGCACGCCAACGACGCTGTTTCCTTCTTCGATCAAATCGGTGACTTCGGCTTCCAGCTTCAGTTTGAAGTTCGGGTAGCCGCCGGCGTGCTTTTTGATGAAATTCAGAAAATCCCATTGCGGCATGAAGGCGATGAATTTACATTGCGTCGGCAGGTGAGAGAAGTCGGCGAGGACGATTGTCTCGGCGCCGATCTGACCCGCGATTTGGCGCAGCTCCTGATGAGGGAGTTTTAGAAAATCCTCCAGCAACCCCAGCTCGTAAATCACCTCGAGCGTGGAAGGATGAATGGTGTCGCCACGAAAGTCGCGGAAAAAATCCGCGTGCTTCTCGAGCACGACAACTTCAACGCCGGCGCGGGCCAGCAGAAAACCGAGCATCATTCCCGCGGGGCCGCCGCCGGCGATGCAACAGCGAGTTTTGATTGTGGCGGGGGTGTCGAGGGGCATGTGAGTTTAGACGTTAGCGAGCAGAGCGAAAGGCGTCAAGGGTGTTTGCGGGCGGCGTCAGGAACGGCGTTGAGTGATGAGGTCAGAACCGGGAGCGGTAGCGACCGGGCCCTCAATCTACATGACGGTCCAGTTCGGAGAGACAGTGCCCGGTCGCTACCGCTCCCGGTTCTGACTTCATTCAGGGACTGACGGATCTTCTGGCGCTTTGATTTTTGTCCAAAAGAAAACTAAATTCTCTGCGGCAACGTAGTAACAACGAAACAGCGATCCTTTAGAAGACGGCAACGGTTTCGGCGTCTTCCTCAGCACAAATATTTGTCGAGTCAAAAAAATCAAAACAGGAGATAGTATGAGTAATTCATTCAAGGTTTTCATGGCTTGCGCCCTCTTCATGGCGTTGAGTGTGGCCGCCACCTTTGGCCAGTCTTCACATTACGATGTCACCAACATGGACCCGAAAGCGTCGGCCTGCACTGATTTTTATCAGTACGCGAACGGCGGGTGGCTGGCGGCCAATCCGATTCCGGCGGCCTATCCTGCCTGGGGACTCGCCAATATTCTTAACGAGAAGAATCGCGACGTGCTGCATGAGATTCTCGAAGCTGCCGCCAAAAATTCGAGCGCCCGCAAAGGCAGCAACGAACAGAAGGTGGGCGACTACTACGCCAGTTGTATGGATGAAGCAAAGATTGAGGCCGCGGGCCTTGCGCCAATGCAGCCTGAACTCGACCTTGTCGCGAAGATTGCTGACCAGAAATCTTTGCAGGCTGAAATCGCTCACCTGCACTCGATGGGATACAACGCCCTCTTCGGTTCCGGCTCAAACCAGGATTTCAAGAACAGCGCCGAAACCATCGCCGCTATTTTTCAGGGCGGGCTGGGCCTGCCGAATCGTGATTATTACTTCAAGACGGACGATAGATCGAAGTCAATCCGCGACGAGTACGTCAAGCACGTTGCCAAAATGCTCGAATTGATGGGCGACGACGCGGCCAAAGCAGCCGCTGAAGCGCAGACCGTGATGGCGCTGGAAACGAAGCTCGCTGAGTCTTCGAAGCCGCCAGTCGAGTTGCGCGACCCTGAGAAGATTTATCACCGCATGGCTATGACGTCCGTCAAAGACGTGGCGCCTACTTTCGATTGGGTAAATTATTTTCAACGAGTTGGTGGAGGGCAGAAGACGGACGTTAACGTCGCCACTCCGGACTTTTTCAAAGCGATGGACGTGCAGTTGACCGCGACGCCAATCGCCGACTGGCAGACGTATTTGCGTTGGAACCTCATCAACAGAGCGGCGTCCGGCCTTTCATCAAAATTCGTCGATGAAGATTTTCATTTCAAGGGCACCGTCCTTTCGGGCACCAAAGAGAACCTGCCCCGTTGGAAGCGCTGCGTCAGTGCGACTGACGGCGCGATGGGTGAAGCGCTCGGCGAAGTTTACGTTCAAAAAGCGTTCCCGCCCGCAGCCAAGGCGCGCGCGCTGGCAATGGTCCGTAATCTGGAAGCGGCGCTGAAGAGCGACATCACCACCTTGAGCTGGATGGGAGCAGAGACCCGCAAGCGAGCCATCGTCAAACTCGACGCGTTTCTTAACAAGATTGGCTATCCGGACAAATGGCGCGACTATTCCACGCTGGCGATCGATCGCAGTTCGTTCCAGGGCAACCGTTTTCGCGTCGGGACGTTCAACGAGCGGCGCGACTGGAACAAGATCGGCAAGCCCGTCGACCGCACTGAGTGGGGAATGTCGCCGCCGACGGTCAACGCTTACTACAATCCGCAAATCAACGAAATCGTTTTTCCTGCCGGCATCCTGCAGCCGCCGTTCTTTGATGCGGGCGCGGACGACGCGCTCAATTATGGCGGCATGGGATCGGTGATCGGTCACGAGATGACGCACGGTTTTGACGATCAAGGGGCGAAGTTCGATCCCACCGGCAATCTGGTGAACTGGTGGAGCGATGCCGACCTGAAAGCTTTCAACGAGAAAGCGCAGTGTGTCATCGACCAGTTTAATGGCTTTGAAGTTCAGCCGGGCTTGAACCAAAACGGGAAGCTGGTCGTGGGCGAATCGATCGCCGATCTGGGCGGGTTGGTAATCGCCTATGCGGCATTTCAAAAATCCATGGAAGGGAAACCGCGGCCGGCGAATATCGACGGCTTCACGCCGGAGCAGCGGTTCTTCCTCGGTTATGCGCGTGGCTGGACCACCAACATGCGTCCGGAACTCGCGCGGATGTTGGTGCTTGGCGATCCGCATCCATTGCCGAAGTTCCGCGTCAACGGCCCACTCTCGAACATGCCACAGTTCGCCGCCGCGTTTCAGTGCAAAGACGGCGACCGGATGGTGCGTCCGGAAAAGGACCGCTGCGTAATCTGGTAAGCGGCATCGATTACCTGAATTTAATAGCCGCAGAGCGGCAAGAGATCTATAGCCCACGGCGCGAGCCGTGGGCTATTGGTCCCAACCCGACCCCTTGCTGATAAACCATGCCGCGTTACATAATGCGCAAAATTTCTTCGAAGAGGAGTGCCACCATGATTTCCCAGAAAAGACTTTCCTTTTTGTCTTTCTTAATATTCATTGCCAGCGCGTGTGCCGCGCCTTTGGTATCTGCCCAGCAAGCACCCCAGATCCGGCTGCCGCGACCCAGCCAAAAGGCCAGCGTGATGCAGACCGTCGGCGTTACCGACATCACGATTACTTACAGCCGCCCGGGCGTGAAAGGAAGAACGATCTGGGGCGACCCACCGGCAACGATGGCCGCGCGAGCAAAGGGCGAAGCGACGCTCGACGATCAAAACGCCCGGCAGAAGGGCGACCCGGTCGTTCCCTATGGCCATGTCT
>JAWVEM010000301.1:0-3768 GCA_033856735.1 Blastocatellia bacterium | reverse complement strand
GCCCGCAGCCCGCGCTCTACGATCGGCACGGTCACGGAGATCTACGACTATCTGCGGCTGCTTTTCTCGTCGATTGGCTTGCCCCATTGTTACCAATGCGGCGCCGCGATTACCCGGCAAAGTGTCGAACAGATTCTGCACGATGTGCTCGCGCTGCCGGAAGGCGAGCGAGTGATGGTGCTGGCGCCGATCGTCCGCGGACGCAAGGGAGAATTCAAGAAAGAGCTGGCCAAGCTCGCTAGCGACGGATTCATCCGCGCGCGCATCGACGGCGAACTCCGCTCGCTCGATGAAGAAATACGTCTCGATAAGCGCCGCAATCATTCGATAGAGGCGGTCGTCGACCGTCTGCTAATCAAGTCCGGAATCAAAGAGCGGCTCGGCGAATCAATTCGAACGGCTTTGAAATTAACGAACGGCGCCGTGCTGGTTTCGGTGATCGACGGGGAAGAGAAGCTCTACTCGGAAAAAATGGCGTGCGTGAATTGCGGCATCAACGTGCCGCCGCTCGAGCCGCGCTCGTTCTCCTTCAACTCGGCGTACGGTGCCTGCAAGCATTGTCACGGGCTGGGCACGGTTCTGGAGATCGATCCGGGAAAACTAATTCTTAACCTGGATGAAATCGCCGACCGAATTCCTTTCCTCGGATTGGCGGACAAGCCGGGCTCGGCTTATCTCCGCAGCGCTTTACTGGCCGTGATCGAGCACTTCGAGTTCGATCCCAAAACACCTTTTCGCGACCTGCCGAATGAAGTTCGCGAAGCTTTCTTTAAAGGGCTTTCAGCGCAACTGAAATTCAAGCAGGGTTTGTATTCCTACAAGAGCTATTGGGAAGGCGCGCTGCCCTGGCTGCGTGAACGTCTGAATAATCCGCCGTCGGAAAAAATCCGGGCGGCGTTGGGGGAGATGGTTTCACCTTCGGTTTGTCATGAGTGCGGGGGCCGCCGTCTGCGCTCGGATTCTCTGGCCGTGCGCGTCGGCGGAAAGGGCATCGCGGATTACACCTCAATCACGATTGAAGATGGCATCAAGGCTTTCGATCAAATCAAACTGGCCCCCAGGGAAGAAAAGATCGCCGGACTGATTCTGCGAGAAATCAAATCTCGTCTGCGTTTTCTCGAAACAGTCGGCTTGGGATATCTGACGCTCGATCGTCCCTCGGCAACTTTGTCAGGCGGTGAAGGGCAGAGAATTCGGTTGGCGACTCAAATCGGATCGCAACTTCGCGGCGTGCTCTACGTTTTGGACGAGCCTTCGATTGGTTTGCACCCGAGAGACAATCGCCGGCTGCTGGACACGCTTTCAGCTCTGCGCGATCTCGGCAATACGGTGCTGGTGGTTGAGCATGACGAGGAAACGATTCGCCGGGCCGATTATGTGGTGGACCTGGGCCCGGGCGCGGGCACGCACGGTGGCCAGGTCATCGCGTTAGGAACTCCCGACGATGTGGCGAACAATCCAAAATCGATCACGGGACTCTACATCTCCGGCAAGCGGAGGATTCCGGTTCCCAGCCAACGCCGTTCGCCAAACGGCAAAGCGATCACCGTGCGTGGCGCGCGCCACAATAACTTGAAAGAGTTGGATGTGTCTTTCCCGCTCGGCCTGTTGACCGTGGTCACTGGCGTTTCAGGCTCGGGAAAATCGACCCTCGTCGCGGACATTCTTTATCCGGCGCTGGCCCGCAGTCTCTACGATTCTTTGCCGGAGCCGGGCGCGCACGAGTCAATCGAAGGCCTCGACTACGTAGACAAGGTGATCGAAATCGACCAGTCGCCCATCGGCCGCACGCCTCGATCGAACCCCGCTACATATACCGGGTTGTTCACGCCGATTCGCGAACTTTACGCGATGCTGCCAGAGTCGCGCGAGCGCGGTTACAAACCGGGACGGTTTTCGTTCAACGTCAAAGGCGGCCGTTGTGAAGCCTGCGAAGGCGAAGGCCTCAAACGCATCGAGATGAATTTTCTTCCCGATGTTTACGTGCTCTGCGATGTGTGCCGCGGCGCGCGTTACAATCGCGAGACGCTGGCGGTCAGGTACAAAGGCAAATCGATTGCGGAGCTGCTGGACGCCACCGTGGAAGAGGCTCTGCCGCTGCTCGAAAACATTCCGCAGATTAAACCGAAGCTGCAAACGCTGCTGGATGTCGGCCTCGGTTATATCAAGCTGGGACAGTCGGCGACGACGCTGTCGGGCGGTGAAGCACAGCGGATCAAGTTGGCGAAGGAACTTTCCAAGCGCGCGACCGGGCGAACGATATACATTCTTGATGAACCGACGACCGGCTTACACTTCGCAGACGTACACAAGCTGCTTGATGTGCTTCAGCGTCTGGTGAGCCTAGGCAACACGGTTATCGTAATCGAACACAATCTCGACGTTATCAAGAGCGCCGATTTCATTATCGATCTCGGGCCGGAAGGCGGCGCGCATGGCGGCCGCATCGTCGCCAGCGGCACGCCTGAAGAAGTTGCCGCCGTGCGCCGCTCACATACCGGGCAGGTGCTCAAGCCTTTACTGAATGGGAACGGGAAACGCAACGGTGTGAAGAAGGCAACGCCGGCCGTCCTCGACACTCCGAGCGAAGAATCAAAGAAAGTTGCGTGATATACGTCATTCGGTCCAATCGTGCGCTCGTGGATTTCATCGGAAGGCGCTCACATCACGTGGTACAATCAGCTCATTCAATGAGAGACGCATCAAAGGAAACTGGCACGTCGGAGCCTGGAATTGATCGTTCAGCCTTCTCCGTTTTTTCCTCATTTGCAGAAGCGGACGCGGCTGACAAAGCTTACTGGTTATCACGTACGCCAGAGGAACGCGTGAGCCACGTGGAGTTTCTACGCCGAATCAACTATGGATCTCGAGCTAGCGAACGACTACAAAGAGTTCTTGAGATTGTTACGCGCGCACGGCGTTGAGTGATCTTAAATTACCCCAAAGCCTATCGTGACAAACCAAATCTCAGCTATCGTCGCCGCCAGCGTTGAAGTGAAACGGCGTTTCTTTGCCGAGCATACCGACGACGTCGAGCAGGCCGCGACTATGATCTCGGATGCTTTCAAAGCCAATGGGAAACTATTGGTGTTTGGCAACGGAGGATCGGCGGCGGATGCGCAACACATCGCTGGCGAGTTGATTAACCGGTTCTTGCAGGAGCGCAAGGCGTTGCCGGCGATCGCTCTGACGACTGATGGCGGCGTGCTGACCTGCATTGCCAACGACAGCGGATTCGAAAACATTTTCGCTAGACAGATTGAGGCGTTGGGAACAAAAGGCGATGTGTGTCTCGCGATCTCGACCTCTGGAAAATCGGCGAATGTAGTGCTGGCGTGTGAGCAGGCGCGCAAGCAGGGAGTACGCGTCATAGGTTTGTTGGGTCGCGACGGCGGGAGTGTTGCCGCCGTTTGTGACCTGGCTTTGATTGTTCCCAGCGACGACACCCAACGAATTCAGGAAACACACAATTTGATCGGCCACATTATCTGCGAACTGGTCGAAGCCGAAGTGTTTCCGGTTAGAGCGGGCCAGGAATCGCTTCTGTAATCACAGACTGAAGTCTGTGCCACCGTGCGGACGGGACGTCCGCGCTCCCGGCGAAAAGATGTCCATCTACAAAGATATTGAGCCGATCAGCCTGGATGAAGTCAGCACCTATCCGCTCGCTTCGCGCCAAAGCAAAGTCACGGTGGCGGACTTTGCCACGCCCGTAACTGAGAATTCCTCGCTCCAACACTATCTTGATTCACTGCCGAATATCCTGGC
>JAWVEM010000300.1:0-5454 GCA_033856735.1 Blastocatellia bacterium | reverse complement strand
CCAAAGACATTGAATGTTTGCGCGTAACTGAACGCGCGAAAGACGCTGATCGATTCATCGTCGACCTGAACCCGGCCCGCGCCATGCGCGAATGCCGGTGTCGATCCCACGGGGGCCAAAATCAACGGCGTCGTTTTCATCCATTGCAACAGTTCCTCGCGCAAACGCTCGCGCTCCAACACCGCGGCGGCAACCTTCTCGGCTTTGCTTATCCTGGCCCGGAGATCGGTTTCTGTTTTAGCGTTAGCGATTTGCCTCGAGACAAGGGGTCCGGCTTCATGCTCCCGGCCCTGGAAGAAATCGCGAAGTTGATCGCTCGCGGTCCGCGAAAACAATTCAATCCAAAGACGCGAGCCTTGTGATACGCCGGGAGGCTTCTCCTCGGTTAGCTCAAAACCGGCATCGCTGAGAGACTTCGCCGTCGACATCAAAACCGTGCGCGTTTCGTCTGTTACTGGCGCCACCCCATCATCTGCGTACCAGGCGATTCGCAGCTTGCGGAACGATGCGACATCATTCTCTAACTCTTTGCCCGATTCGAACTGCGCGGAAATTACATTGAACAAGAGCGCGAGGTCTTTAACTGTGCGAGCCATCGGCCCAATACAGGCTCCGAGTGACAATAGGCCGTTAGCTGCGGGAGTGTGCCCATCCATCGGCACCGCTCCCGTTGTGGGTTTCAATCCCACTATGCCGCAGAAATGCGCCGGCACTCTGATCGATCCGGAAAGGTCACTGCCAATCCCGGCCGCAGAAAGACACGCCGCGATCGCTGCCGCTTCGCCACCGCTTGAACCTCCCGGCGTGCGATTGAGTGCACAAGGATTATTCGTGCGGCCGAAAATAGGATTATCCGTCTCATATGGGATCGCCATTTCCGGCGTATTGGTCTTGCCGAGAATAATCGCGCCCGCTGCTTTCAAACGCGCCACTGAGGTCGCATCGCAATCCGGAACATTCGTCGCAAGCAAGCGCGATCCGGCGGTGGTGCGCAAACCTTTAGTGTCGATCGTGTCTTTCACCGTGAGCGGCACACCGTGCAAAGGCCCGAGTTCTTTGCCGCTCATGACCTCCGCTTCGGCGACCCGCGCCCGATCGAGGAGATTAGGCGCAAGCGTAACAATCGCATTAAGTAACGGATTGATTTCTTCAACACGTCGCAGATGCGACTCGATAACTTCCACGGGCGAGATGGCGCGCGTGCGAATTAGTTCGGCGAGTTCAACGCATGATCTTGTTGTAAGTTCTTCAGACATCGAGAGCCACTATCGGCAGTCTGTGCGCGGTCCAACACCTGCTTGACACTCTCACAAGCGCACAATTAGACTCGGCTTCTTTTAGACAGTAACGCAAGTTGTTAACTTGCGATTTTTTTCCGTAACGAATCATGACAAGCTAACAACTTGTCTTACATTTCGGCAAGTTAGCTACTTGCCCTACACAAGAGGATCAAAGATGGGTGCACGAAAGAAAATTACCGTGGTTGGCGCGGGCAATGTCGGCGCGACGGCCGCGCACTGGCTGGCAGCAAAGGAACTGGGCGACGTGGTTCTGGTCGATATCGTGGAAGGCGTGCCGCAGGGCAAGGCCCTGGATTTGGCCGAAGCCGCGCCCGTCGAAGGTTTTGACGTACGCTTGACCGGAACGAACACCTACGACGAGACGGCGAATTCCGACGTGGCGATCATCACCGCGGGCTTGGCGCGGAAACCGGGAATGAGCCGCGACGATTTGCTGCGCACCAACGGTGACATCGTCGGTAAAGTAGTCGACGAGATCGTCAAGCGCTCGCCCGAATGCATTCTGATCATCGTTTCGAATCCGCTGGACGCGATGTGCCAGGTCGCGTTGCGCCGTTCCGGCTTTCCCAAACATCGCGTGATTGGTATGGCGGGCGTGCTCGATTCAGCGCGCATGCGTTGCTTTCTCGCGGAAGCCCTCGACGTTTCGGTTGAGAACGTCACTGCGTTCGTGCTCGGCGGACATGGGGACACGATGGTGCCGCTGCCGCGTTACTCGACCTGCGCCGGCATTCCTATTACCGAGTTGTTGTCGAAAGAACAAATCGACGCGATCGTGAAGCGCACCGCCAGCGGTGGCGCCGAAATAGTAAACCTGCTAAAGACCGGATCGGCGTATTACGCACCCTCGGCCGCCGCAGTTGAGATGACCGAATCAATTTTGAAAGACAAGAAGAAGATTCTGCCGTGCGCGGCCTATCTGGAAGGTGAGTACGGCGTTAACGGACTCTACGTTGGCGTGCCCTGCAAGCTCGGAGCGCGAGGATTGGAGCAGGTGATCGAGATTACTCTGACTGCCGAAGAACGGATAGCTCTGCAGAAGAGCGCGGCTTCGGTGCAGGAACTTATCGACGTTCTGGGAATCTGACCATTACTATTTCGGTATCAATCATGAGACGCCTCCCTATCGTTGCCTTCTTAATCATGGTGCTTGTCACGCTGCACGCGTCCGGGCAAGATCGTGCGCAGCAGGCTCCATGGGAAAACTATTTTGCCGCTGGAATGCGCGCACTCAATGCTGGCGATTTACAAAAAGCTGAACTGCTGTTCAAGAGTGCCAGGTTGAAGGCGGAGCTAGAACAGGAAGCTGGAAACCCAAAGGCCCTAGACATGCGGTTGGCCAGCAACAATGCGATAGCCGTCGTTGTGCGAGCCGAAGGAAAATCAGTTGAGGCGGAGAGCGTACTACGAGAACAACTCAACCTATTGAAGTCTTCAGGCCGCCGCGAGGACGATCCGGAACTTTCAACTACCCTACACAATTTAGGCTTAGTGCTTTTCGATCAGCAGAAATACGATGATGCCCGGGAAGCCCTGGAACAAGCAGTCGCACTCAGACGGAAATACGATCCTGAACCCCAACGGAACGTGGCGGTAAGCTTACTTAGTCTGGGGGGAGCCTACTTCCACGAAGGCAAACTAAAGGACGCGGAGGCCGCTTCGTTAGAGGCTCGCAGAATTCTTTCGGAAGTACCGGATGAACGAAAGACACCGGAGGATCTCGCCGCCGTAATGAGATCCGACCATAACTTAGCGCTCATCTATGTCGAACAAAAGAAGTATTCCGACGCTGAGAGTTACTACAAACGAGCTATCGGGTCCATGGAAAAACTGTATGGGCCGACGAGCCCGAGCCTCGTTATGTATTCGAACAACTACGCAAAGCTGCTGCGAATTCTAAAGCATGAGTCCGAGGCCAAAGCGTTGGAAGCGCGAGCTGAGATGATAAGAAAGCAGAACAACTAAGGCCGACTATTTCCTCAACCAACCCAGCAACCCATAAAGAACTGTCTCGCGATTCTCTTCATAGATCGCTTTGGTGAGCGGAATGCCCATGGGGCAGACCTTGACGCAGTTCTGCGCATTGCCGCAATTGGTGATGCCGTCATCGCCCATGATTCCTTCCAGGCGCTCGTCGCGGTTCATCTCTCCGGTGGGGTGCATGTTGAAGAGGCGCACTTGCGCAATCGCCTGCGGTCCGATGTAATGATCTTCATCGTATTGCGGGCAGGCTTCCAAACAACAACCGCAGGTCATGCAGCGCGAGTAAGCGTAACGCTCCTGCACGTCTTCCTGATCCATCCGCGGCCCGGGCCCGAGATCGTGAGTCCCATCAAGTTCGATCCAGGCATGCACGCGTTTCAAGTGATCGAACATCTGTGAGCGATCCACCATCAGATCGCGAACGTTGGGAAACTTGGACATGGGCTCCAGCTTGATCGGCTGATCGAGGTTATCGACGAGGGCCGAGCATGATTGGCGCACGCGTCCGTTGATGACCATGGTGCAGATCCCGCAAACCTGCTCGAGACAGTTCATGTCCCAGGACGGCGGCGTGGTTTGCTGGCCGGATTTCGTGACCGGGTTCTTGCGAATCTCCATCAGGCAGGAGATCACGTTGAGGTTCGGACGATAAGGAATCTCGAACTCCTCCCAATACTGCGGAGAGTCAGTTCCGGCCCGACGCTTGATGTGAATCTCGACTGTGTTGCTCATGTTGGATTAACTAAAAAGTTCTTGTTTAGAGGCGGGCTACTGCCCGCCTAACTTTCGGCCGAAAACCTTTTTGTGCATTTTCGTGGCTGGCTTTCTCTTAAGCTTTCGCTGTCTCCTTCTTCTCGTGCGAATAGTCGCGCTTGCGCGGCGGAATCAGCGAAACATCAACCGGGTCGTACGAAAAAACGGGCCCTTCGCCTGAGTACTCGGCAATTGTCGTCTTCAGCCAGTTCGGATCATCGCGTTCAGGAAAGTCCGGCTTATAATGAGCGCCGCGCGACTCGTTGCGATTGAGCGCGCCGAGGGTAATCACTCGCGCCAGATCCAACATGTTCTTCAAGTGACGCGCATGTGGCATAGCCATCGTCGCCCAAAGATTCGAATCATTGATCGAAATGCGCCGGTAACGATCCTGTAGCTCGAGCAGCGCGCCGTCCGTCTGTTTCAGCCGATCGTTATAGCGGACCACGGTCACGTTATCGGTCATGATCCGGCCCATCTCTTCGTGCAGCTTGTACTGGTTTTCATTCCCGCTTTGGGAAATCAACTGGTCGTTGATCTGCTGCTGCCGTTTCGTTTCCTGTTCGTATAACTGTGAACCGTTCGTGCCGTTGCGCTCTACGCCTTGGGCCCAGGCAATGGCCGCGGGCGCCGCAATGAATCCGCCGTAGACGCAACTGACCAGCGAGTTAGCTCCCAATCGGTTAGCTCCGTGAATGGAATAATCACACTCGCCGGCGGCCAGCAGCCCGGGGATGTTCGTGTGCTGCTGAAAATCAACCCACAGTCCGCCCATCGAATAATGCACGCCGGGGAAAATGCGCATCGGCACATGACGCGGGTCGTCGCCGACAAACATTTCGTAGATTTCCAAAATGGCGCCGAGTTTCTGATCGAGGGTCTCTGGCGGGAGGTGCGTCAGATCAAGATAGACCTGGTTCTCGCTGTTGACTCCCATGCCGTCCAGGCACACCTGAAAGATCTCTCGAGTGGCAATGTCGCGCGGCACCAAGTTGCCATAAGCAGGGTACTTCTCTTCCAGAAAATACCAACGCTCTTTTTCGGGGATCGCGGAAGCGGGTCGCTTGTCGCCCTTAGCGCGCGGGACCCAAACGCGGCCGCCTTCGCCGCGGGCTGATTCGCTCATCAGACGCAGTTTGTCTTCGCCGGGAATTGAAGTCGGATGCACCTGAATAAACTCGCCGTTAGCATACTTCGCGCCTTGCTGGTAACAAGCCGAAACGGCGCTGCCGGTGCAAACCATCGAGTTCGTCGACTTGCCATAGATCAATCCCGGGCCGCCAGTCGCGATGATCACCGCGTCGGCAGGGAACGCTTTCAACTCCAGCGAGCGCAGATTCATCGCTACGACGCCGCGACAAACCTGGTGGTCGTCGAGGATGAGCGAAAGCATTTCCCATCCTTCGTATTTCTTGAC
>JAWVEM010000299.1:0-15561 GCA_033856735.1 Blastocatellia bacterium | reverse complement strand
ATGGCTTTCCGGGGGCGCGTTAATTATCTGATGAGGCTTGGCCTCTTTATCGCGAGGCGATGCATCGCCTGAGGAGTCCCATGAAGCGGGGCACCAAGAATTCAGGACAGCTTCTTCTTGACCGTTTCGCTAACCGTGCGGCCATCGGGGTTCTTGCCCGCTAGAATGACCATCGTGGCTTTCATCACCGCGCCCATTTCTTTCACTGAAGTGGCGCCCGTTTCCGCTATCGCAGCGGTAACCGCTTGTTCGATCTCATCTGCCGAGGCGCCCTGTGGAAGATAGCCTTCGATGATCGCGATCTCGGCGGTTTCCTTATCAGCGAGATCCTGCCGGCCGCCCTTCTGGTATTGTTCGACCGAATCGCGACGCTGTTTCAATTGCGAGCGCAGGAGCTTGGACAATTCTTCCTCGTCGAGGGGGGCGCCCTTTTCGATCTCGCGATAACTGATTGCTGATTTCAACATGCGCAAGGTTGAAGTGCGCGCGGCGTCTTTGGCTTTCATCGCCGTGGTCATGTCGCCGGTAATTTGTTCTTTCAGGCTCATCTTTTCTCTCGCTTAGCAGGGATTGGAAAACGATACTCTAGCGCATCCGAACAAACTTCGCTAAGATGCCCGGCTCGTTAAGGAATGTAGTGCAGGCTGCCAGCGTGCACTGCGCAGACTGGCAGTCCGCGCTACATGGAAGGCATATTATGAGCACTAAGAAAACCAAAACCCTGATTGCCACGCTGACGCTGATCCTCTTCAGCCTATGGTTGTCGGTGCGCGCTCAGTCCCCCTGCAAGAAGCAATCCGTTCAAGACTTGGCGACGCAGATCGCCGAAGCTTATGAGCGCAAGACCCTGAGCAGTCTTGATGCACAGAAGCCTTATCCGGGCAGAGTAAAAATCGTAATCGAGAATTCACTGGGCGAGCCTGATGACAAGGGCAGGTTCGTGATCAGGTCGTTCACATCGCTTGCCAGGGCTGAAGCCTGGCTCAAGAGCCGCGAGCACGACCAGATGCCCGGCCGCGAGAGCCGGCCCCTTGAGCGTTGCGCGAAGGGTTTCTGCACCTACAATTTCGATGGCGGCATCCTGCACAATCATCTTTACCTGAAGAAGATTAGCTACGGCACGCGGTCCGGGTGTCCGTATATCAAGACAATATATTTGCTCGACGGTGACTGAGCATGCGAAGCGTGATCGAGAGGAGAGTCTTTGCGGCAGAGCCGCAGGAACGCGTAAGGGTACGCACCCGGACTCTCAAGCAGCCGGCAACTTCGCTTTTCCATTCGACCGTGCCAGGTACTCTTTCAAATAACGTCCGGTGTGCGACGCTTTGACCTTCATGATCTCTTCCGGTGTTCCGGTTGCGACAACATAGCCGCCCGCCTCGCCGCCTTCCGGTCCCAAATCAATGACGTAGTCGGCAGTCTTGATCACGTCGAGATTGTGTTCGATCACCAAAAGCGATCCGCCGGCATCAATCAGGGCCCGAAACGCAGCCAGCAGCTTGTTGATGTCGTCAAAGTGCAAACCCGTCGTCGGTTCGTCGAAGATGTAGAGCGAGCGCGCGCCAGCGCGTTTCGCCAGATGCGCGGCCAGCTTCACTCGCTGAGCTTCGCCGCCTGAAAGTGTTGTTGCGGACTGTCCCAAGCGCAGGTAACCCAGCCCAACTTCATCGAGCACGCGCAACTTGTTTACGATCTTCGCAATGTCTCTGAAGAAAGTGAGCGCTTCGCGGATCGTCATGTTCAGCACGTCGTGGATGTTCTTGCCGCGATAACGAACATCCAGAACCTGCTGCTTGAAGCGCGTGCCTTTGCACTCTTCGCAGACCAGTTCGACATCGGCGAGAAACTGCATCTCGACCGTCACGGTGCCGTCGCCCTGACAAACTTCGCAGCGTCCACCCGGCACGTTGAAAGAAAAATGCGATGGATCGAATCCGTGTGCCTGGGCCTCACGCGTGTTGGCGAAGGTTTCGCGAATCGCGTCATAGACCTTGATGTAGGTGACCGGGTTCGAACGCGGTGTGCGGCCGATGGGCGATTGGTCCACCAGGATCACTTCGTCTATATGCTGGGCGCCTTCGATCTTTTGAAAGGCGCCGACGTGGCCCTGCCAATCGCCGCTCTGCTTTTTCAAACCGGCGTAGATGCAATCGTGAATCAACGTCGATTTTCCCGAGCCGCTGACGCCGGTGACGCACACCAGCATGTCGAGCGGGATGTCGACGTTGATATTTTTCAGGTTGTGCTCGCCGGCGCCACGAACTTTTAGACGCTTGAGCTGCAAAGGCCGGCGATGCTTCGGCTCGCGAATCTCAGACTCGCCGCGCAGATAACGTCCGGTCAATGATTGCGAGTCTCTGATCAGTCCCGGAAAGTCGCCTTCGTACATCAGCCGCCCGCCGAGTTCGCCCGCCGCCGGCCCAATATCCAGAATGTGATCTGCGGCGCGCATCATGTCCGCGTCGTGCTCGACCACCAGCACAGTGTTGCCGATGTCGCGCAGGTTGTGCAGCAGCCGTATCAGACGATCGTTGTCGCGCGGGTGCAAACCAATGGAAGGTTCGTCCAGCACATACAGCGCTCCGACCAGAGACGATCCGAGATTAGTCGCGAGCTGGATTCGCTGCGCTTCGCCGCCCGACAAAGTCGAGGCCAGACGATTCAAGGTCAGGTAATCCAAACCAACATCAACCATAAACCGCAGTCGTCGTCGGACTTCGAACAATACACGTTCGGCGATGGCCGATTGCTCCGGCAACAGTTCGAGAGTGTCAAAGAAAACCGCTGCATCCTTAATTGAAAGAGCCGAGACTTCAGGGAGCGTCCGGCCGCCGACGCGCACGTCGCGCGCTTCCTGTCTCAAACGCCCGCCTTCACACTCGGGACACAGCGTGTAGCCGCGATACTTCGACATGAACACGCGCACGTGCAGCTTGTATTTCTTGGTGTCGAGCCAATCAAAGAACCCGCGGATGCCGCTCCAATCGCCCTTGCCGTTGATAATTGCGCGTTGCTGAGGGCGGGGCAGCTGATTGAAAGGGACGTTCATGGGAATGCGCTCGGACTTGCAGAAGCGGCGCAATTCGGTCAGGGCCCATTCGTATTGTGGCTTGGTCCACGGCTCGATCGCCCCTTCGCTGAGCGTTAAGCCCGGATTGGGAATTACCAGATCGAGATCGAGACCGATGGTGTTGCCGAAACCCTGACACGTCGGACACGCGCCGTAAGGATTGTTGAAGCTGAAAAGACGCGGCTCGGGTGTGGGGTAGACGGTGCCGTCGTATTTACATTCGAAGCCTTCAGAAAAGCGCAGCCGCACCGGCTCGGCTGCGGCAGTCTCCACCACCGCCTGGCCGTGGCCTTCGCGAAAACAAGTTTCCAGCGAGTCCACCAAACGTTGACGAATATTTTCCCGGGCCGTCAGGCGGTCAACCAGAACATAAACGTTATCAAAGTCTTCTCGGTCGTAATCATCCGGAGACGTAAGATCGATTTGCTTGCCTTCGTGGATTAACCGGGTAAAGCCGCGCTGCATCAGGCTCATTAAATGGGCCGTCACTAAATTCCGGGACATCGCCCGCTGGCTCAAGTTCCCGCGGACTTCCTTTTGTTTGCCTTTTCGTCCGGCAGACTTCGGTACATCCCCATTGGCGCCATTGGGTTCAATTTGCAGGCCCGCGTGGGCTGGAAACAGAACAAAGAAACGCGTGTCCTCGCTGAGCTGTTTAAGAACTTCATCGGCCGCCGATTCCGGCGAATCGCGTCGGACCTCTCTGCCACAGACACGACAAATGGTGATGCCCACCCGCGCGTACAGCAGCCGCAGGTAATCGTAGATTTCGGTCTGGGTGGCCACGGTCGAACGCGGATTCCGCGTCGAGTTCTTTTGCCGGATCGCGATAGCGGGCGCAATGCCGCGCACCTCGTCGACGTCCGGCTTGTCCATCCGCTCGAGGAACTGGCGGGCATATGCGGAAAGCGATTCGACATAGCGGCGCTGGCCTTCCGCATAGAGTGTGTCGAATGCCAGCGAAGACTTGCCCGACCCGCTAACGCCGGTGACGACGGTCATGAGGTTAATCGGGATCGAGAACGAGATGTTCTTAAGATTGTTGACGCGAGCGCCCCGTACTTCGATAGCTTCCTGGGTCATGATTAATCCTGGCGAGACACAGTGGGGAATCTGATGGCTCTCGCAAACCCCACATCTTAACTCGAAGGACGGAGCAAAGCGAAGGAGCGGGATGTAGACGCCAAAGCATCGACCCCGCGAGGGTCGAGGGTAATAGCCGGGGGCAACGCCTCAGGAAAACATGCCGAGAAAAGGATCGGATCTTGAAAGGGTCATAACATCCCGAGAGGTAGCGACCCTTTCAGAGTCTGTCGAAAAAACCGTCTCTGTGGTTCTCTGTGTAACCTCTGTGCCTCTGTGGTGAACGTTTTCGCAGGAATTCACCACAGAGACACAGAGCACCACAGAGGTTACACAGAGAAATATCTTTTTCCGACAACCTCTTCAGGGTCGGAAAATCTCAAGCGCCGATCCGAGGGCATTGCGCCCGGTTATTGCGTTGGACGCCTTCAACGTCCTAACCACACCGACCAACGCGGGTGGTGCCGAGTTCATTTAGGCTGTTTGGTAACAGCAGCTGATTCCCTTGGCAACAGGTCCGGCTTTTCGCTCATCTGACTGCCCAGACGTGCCACGACTCAGGTCCGTTGCTATAATCCACGAGCCGCCGGCTCTTAAGTTGGTTTCAATACTCAGTTGCCAGGGAAACTACAAATGAAAGTGTTTGCTCAAAATGGTCACCGTTTAGTTAGCGTTGGTTTCGGCCTCGCTCTATTTGCGACTTTGCTCCTATCGACGGCCGGGCGGCAGGTGTCGGCCCAACAAGCAAGCGCGACCGCGAAAGGCCCGGCGGCGACCACGATCAGCACCAGCTCCATGCCTGCGGCGCAGGTTGACGAGATCGTGCGCGCCTTTACCGCTAAAGAGACCCATTTTCGACAGGCGCTGAACACTTATGCCTTTAAGCGAGACGCGTTGGTCCAGACCATCGGGATGGGCGGGCAGGTGACCGGTGAGTATCATCGGGTTTCTTACTTCACCTTTGACGATCAGGGCACTCGCTTTGAAAAAATAAATTTCTTCCCGATGCCGACGCTGACTGAGATCAATATTACAGCTCAGGACCTGGAAGATCTCGGAGGCGTTAATCCCTTCGCGCTCGAAGCTGCCAAGCTCAGCGCGTACCGTTTCACGTATGTCGGAAAAGAGAAGATCGACGAGTTGGATCTCTATGTCTTTGATGTCGGTCCGAAGATCGCCCCCGATCCGAAGAAGATCAAAGAGCGATTCTTCCAGGGACGCATCTGGGTTGACGTTCAGGACCTGCAGATCGTCAAGGCCCGCGGGAAGGCAGTCCCGGAAGACAAGAACAACAAGTATCCAACCTTCGAAACCTACCGTGAGCAGATTGATGGCAAGTACTGGTTCCCGACTTACACTTACGCGGACGACGAGCTGACCTTTGGCAATGGCAACGTCGTGCGCATGCGCATGCTGGTGAAGTATTCAGACTTTATTGTTGGGCATGGCAAGGTCACCATCACTGAGGTCGGCGATGCGCCCGCCGGGTCAGAGAAACCGGAAACATCGAAGCCTGAATCAAAACCAAGCCCGACGCCCCAGCCTCAGACACAGAAGCCCGAGTCCAGCAATCAGCCGGAAGCGGTCGAGCCGACCGAGGGAGGTATCCTCAACAGCAAGGCCCTCCAACTGCCGACGCCGAAGTATCCAGCTGAAGCGAAAAAGGCCCAGGCGTTTGGCGAGGTCCAGGTCAAGGTCCTGATTGACGAAACCGGCAAAGTGATTTCAGCCGAAGCTATGTTTGGTCCTGAGTCTTTGCGGCAGGCGGCCGTTGACGCCGCCAGGCTGGCGCGATTCAAACCGACGATTGTCGATGGCGCGGCGGTGAAGGTCTCGGGAATATTGACGTATGATTTTCCGGCGCAGTAATTATTTGGAGGTTACAAGAAGTAATGATTTTTCGCACTCGACTGCTCGGCTCAAATCCGATGAGAACCGTTGGTCTCATAGCCCTGATCTTAGCGAGCCTTTCACGTTGGTTTCTCCACCCGAGTCCTATCTTGGGTGCGAACCTAATCGACGCGACCATCGGACTATTCTACGGCGTTTCAATTACTTGCCTCTTGCTGAGCCTGCGGCTGACTGGCCGTCAATGTTCTGGAGATGAGGCGTAGCGCGTTTCCTTCAAAACTTGTTCGGAGTTCCGCCTTCGGGCGGCGCTGCAAACACTCACCACGAACTAAATAACTCGAATCAGGGTCTGGGTTTCTCGTCTTGTTTCGTGGTTTAGTGGATCGTTTTACGGTCGCTTTTCCTAACCACTCCACCAGAAACTACTTCGGCCGTCGGGGAGTTAACTTCTCGACGCCCAATTCTTTCCTGATCATTTCCTGAACGTGATCGACAAGCTGCTGCAGGTCTTCATCGCTGGACACCCAGCCAGTCTCAACGGGCGCGAAAAAGACCATGTCGATAGTTCCCGGCCAGGCTTCACCGGTGCCTTTACCCATCAACTGATCGCTGTTCTTGAAAGCAATCGGAACAATCGGCACGCCGGCCTTCACTGCCATGTGAAATCCGCCCTTCTTGAACGGCAGCATTTCGCCGGGCTGGGCCCGCGTGCCTTCGGCGCAGACGCCGAATGAAATGCCGGAGCGCAGGCGCTCGGTGGCGATCCGGATGGATTCGACGGCGCGCTCGCGATTCGATCTGTCGATCGCAATGACATTCACAAAGCCCATTCCATAACCGAGTATCGGCGCCTTTAAGAGTTCCTTCTTGCCGACCAGACCCATGCGCCGTCCGGTCCACGAGAACAGCGGCGCCGCGTCCAGATACGAACGGTGATTCGAGATAAAAACATACGGCTGTTTTGGATCCAGCAGCTCGATACCCTTTACGTCTACTTTCACTCCGCTCAGACGCAGCCAGGTTCGCGCGCCAAAGTTGGCCCAGGGATAAACCCAGTCAGGCTTGTTTGCCAAACGCGCGACCACCAGGATCGGCGGGGCGATTATCAATAGCAGCGCGCCGGCGACAAACCACGACCACCAGAAACGAAGCTGGCCAAGGATTCTGGGTCCGCGTGTTGTGCTAGACTGCGCCGCGTCACTATCCGCCATAGCTCGTTGGCCTAAATCTTGAGGGGTAATGTCTGAATGCATACTGAACGAGAGCGGCTTTGCCGCTGCGATGTGTGGAGAGCGTCTCGCTTTCCGATCGGCCAGATAAGAAGTCCAGGCACAGCTTCGACAATCACTGCTGCCATTATCACCTGTCTGTTGGCGTTATCAATAACGGCCCAGGCTCAACGCAGAGGCGCCCCACCACTCACCAGCACAATTCCTTCGCCGCGATCCGTCTTCGGTTTCAACCCCGGCGATGACCGCACCATTGTTGATTGGAAACAGATTGCCGATTATTTCGCGCGCCTGGATCGGGCCAGCGACCGCGTGCAAGTGCAAACTTTCGGTCAGTCAACGCTGGGTCGCCCGCTGATCGCCGTGTTCATCAGCGCGCCCGAGAATATACGGAATCTGGAAAAGTATAAAGACACACAAGCGCGTCTCGCCGATCCCCGCAAGGCGCCGAGTGACTCTGAGCGCGACCGGCTGGTCAAAGAAGGAAAAACCGTGGTGGCCATCTCGTGTTCGATCCATTCGACTGAGATTGTCGCGTCACAAATGTCCACCCAACTCGCTTACAACCTGGCGAGCACGAATGATGACGACACGTTAGCGATCTTGCGGAACACGATTTTGATCCTGATTCCATCGCCGAATCCGGACGGCATCGACATCGTCGCCAATTGGTATCGCAAGACGCTTGGCACGGCTGCCGAAGGCCGCGAGCCGCCCGAGCTGTATCATCACTATGCCGGACACGACGACAATCGCGATTGGTTCATGCTGGATTTGAAAGAGACAAAGGCCGTCACGCGGCTGTTCTGGAAAGAATGGTTTCCGGAAATTGTCTACGACATTCATCAGCAGGGTTCAAACGGTTCGCGTTTCTTTGTGCCGCCTTTCTACGATCCGCCTAATCCGCATATCGCGCCGTTGCTGCTGCGCCAGGTTGGGTTGATTGGTCACAAGATGGCCGCCGACGTGACGAGCGCGGGATTTCGTGGCGTGCTGACGAATGCGCTTTATGACACCTGGTGGCACGGTGGTTTTCGCACCGCGCCCTACTATCACAACTCGATCGGCATTCTTACCGAAGCCGCCAGCGCGCGCATCATGACGCCCGCCAACGTCACCCGAGATCAACTGGCGCGCGACGGCACACGCGGCATGCGCACGGCCTTCGACGTGACGACAAATTTCCCCGAGCCGTGGCCCGGCGGGGACTGGCATCCGCGCGACATTATGCAAATGGAGTTGATCGCCTGCCATTCAGTGTTGTCTCTGGCGGCAAACTATCGCGCGGATTACCTCAAGAATTTTTATGAGTTGGGGAAAGCGGGGCTTTCCGCAACCGCGGAACATCAACCAATCGCTTACCTGATTCCGGCAGGCCAGGGGCGTGATGAGAACGTCGCGAAGATGATTGGCGCGCTGGTCGAACAGGGGGTCGAAGTCTTTCGGGTCGATCGCGAGTTGCACGGGCTGACGGGCAATCAATTCCTGCAGACCGTGCCAGGCGATCGCGGTTCGAAGATGCGGCAGGTAAATGTTCTGAGCAGCGTGACTGGCGGAGTGCCGGAGATCCCGGCCGGCAGCTACATTATTTTTCTGAGCCAACCTTATAGACAAAACGTGTTGGCATTGTTCGAGCCCCAGAATTATCCGGATCGCACCACCGCCACGGGTGATGCTGAGCGGCCGTATGATGTCGCCGGTTGGACCTTGCCGATGCAGATGGGTCTTGACGCGCCGGCGGTCTTGTCGATCCGTGAACCTGCGGGTGAAAGAAAGCTGACCCTGATCAAGAACGAGAACGAGGTGCGACGTGATCTCGGCCTGGCACTTTGGACGACTGACAAATCGCCCGTCGCTAATCCAGTCAAGCCCGGCACTCGCATTGGAATCTATCAGGGAGCGCGCGGCAATATGGACGAGGGCTGGACGCGTTACGTCTTCGATACTTTCAATGTGCCTTTTGAATCATTGCGCGATTCGGGGTTGAGCGAAGCGAACTTGCGTGCTCGATTCGACGCGATTGTTTTGCCTTCGGATCGAACTTGCGAGCCTGCCGATCCCGAAGCGAGCGAAACTGACACCGGCTTGGGTAACAAGGGCCTGGCAAACCTGGCCCGCTTTGTCGAAGACGGCGGCACGCTGATTTGCTTTGACGGATCTTGCGGGCCGCTGATTAAGCAGTGGCAGTTGCCTCTGCGAAACGTTTTGGAAGGCCTGCGCTCGACTGATTTTTATTGTCCCGGCTCAATCGTGGGCCTCGACGTGGACACGTCGAATCCGATTGCGCGGACAATGTCGCAAGACATGAACGCCTATTTTATCAATAGCTCGGCGTTTGAAATTGCCGGCAGCTCCCGGCCGGGATCGACTGAACCACATGTCGTCGCGCGCTATGCGAAAGACAATGTTTTACGCTCGGGCTGGCTGCGCGGCGAAGATCGGATCAAGGGCAAGATTGCCCTTGCGGAAATTGGCAGGGGCAAGGGCCGGATTGTGCTCTTCGCTTTTCGCCCGCAGCATCGGGGACAAACCTGGGGCACGCTCCCGTTCATTTGGAACGCGATAAACCTGGCGATAGCCAGGTGAGCTCAGACTGCGACAATGGGGCAGGTCTTGATTTGGAAAACAGGCGTATAGAGTACCGACTTTAGTCGGGCTTCTACGTGAGGGAGAGAACCCGACAAAGTCGGTACTCCAAACACCTATCAAATTAAGACACTCCCGGCTACCGCCTTAGCTTGTCCCAAACATATTCGAGTGGTATCTTCGTCAAGTCAGATTTGATATCTCTCCCCAATTTCTCTCCTCTGAAAAGACCGAATAGCGCCAATTAGTAACTTGCGCCACCGGAACGCTGTCGCCAGTGCGTCGACTGCACCTTTCAAAGCATCTCTTTGCCGCCCGCTGCATCAAAGGAAGCGTTGTTTTGAAGAACCAGGCGCGGGCGCACAATATTCCCGGTTCCAGGCGCCGGCAAAGCCAGCGGTTACGACCCCGGACGGAGTTTACGTCATGAAAAAAATCTTTGCTTTTATTCTGCTGTGTTCACTCGCGATGGCCCTCATGCAGACTGCCGGAGCGCAGACGCGCCCACGCCGGGTGGGTTCAACCCCAACTCAACCACAGTCTCAGCCGCAACCCCAGACCCAGACGGATGACGCTTCGCAAACCGCGCGGCCGTCACGCCCGCCGGTGCTGGGAGGCGCGAACCGCGATCCTAACGAGCAGAAGCCGGAAACGACTTCAACGAAAGACGCCGGGCCCGAAGAAGTCAGCGAAGGCGATGTCGTGCGCGTTGAGACCACGCTCGTCAGCATCCCTGTCAGCGTGATGGACCGCGATGGCAAATACATTCCCAATCTGACTAAAGACGACTTTCGTGTTTGGGAAAATGACGTCGAACAAAAGGTCGCGTATTTCGCTTCGACTGACAAGCCGTTCACCGTGGCCCTGCTGATCGACACCAGCGGCTCAACCCGGGACAAGCTGGGTGAGATTCAGGACGCCGCCATCGCATTTGTCGAACAACTGCGAGCCGACGATCGAGTAATGGTGGTTTCATTCAGCGATAAGATTCGCATCCTGGCGCAACCGACTAATGATCGCAACACGCTCCGCAGCGCGATTCGTCAGACGGAGCCAGGCGCGGGCACTCGCCTTTATGACGCCGTCGATCAGGTAATTAACCAATCTTTCAATCGTATCGAAGGACGAAAGGCAATCGTGCTATTCACCGACGGGGTCGATACGACCAGCAAGCACGCGACCTATGAAAGTACCGTGCGCGATGCCGAAGAACTCGATGCGCTGATCTATCCGGTTCAATTCGATACTTCTGCTGACATGGGTTTGGGCTGGCCCGGTTCTGGAGGGTCGCGTCGCGGCCGTAACGGCGGTGGTTCTCAGGGGGGCAATAACGGAGGAGGAGGCGGCCTCCTCGATGTTCTCGGGGTCATACTTGGGGGCGGCAACAATGGCGGGGGCAATAACGGCGGCAACTATCCCGGAGGCGGGCGTAATGGGCGTCGAGGGGGTGGCGGCAATTGGCCGGGAGGCGGCGGCTCAGGAGCGAGCCGCAGCGAATATGAACTCGCCGATCAATATCTGCACGAGCTGGCCCGAGTGACCGGCGCGCGTCTTTACAACGCCGAGCAGCAGAATCTTGATGCCGCGTTTCGCTCGGTGGCCGAGGAACTGCGACGACAATACAGTCTGGGTTACTATCCGAAAAACGCGCCGCGTGCGGGAGAGCGACGCAATGTTAAGGTGCGCGTCAACCGCCCCGAGTTGGTGGTTCGCACGCGCGACAGCTACGTTTTCCAGCCGGGCGCAAACGCGACGGCGGCGCAGCAGAACAGCAACAACCAAGCCAGGCCACCGGTTTTGAAAAAGGAGTTTTCGGGAGAAGGTCAGAACCGGGAGCGGTAGCGCCGGGTGACCCCTTTTGAATTAAGCGACCATTCCCTTATCGACCCGCTTGCGTAGCAAGCGGGTCTTTTCCAACTTACACCACTGTCCCATCCGCAATCAGTCCGTTCTTCGGCACGATAATAATCCGGTCGCGAATGTAATAACTCCCGTTGGGACCGTCCGCCTCTTCTACTCCGGCTTCATTTAGCAGACGAACGTTAGCGCCGATGCGCGCGTTCTTATCGATGATCGCACGGCGAATAATCGTGCCCTTTCCGACGCCGATGTAGGGGCGGCCGGTCGCCAGATCCGCTTGCATATCTTCCAGGGTTTGATAGAAATCAGCGCCCATTATATAAGCGGCCTCGATTTGCGATCCGTTGCCGAGCCGGCTGCGCAAGCCAATCAGTGAGTTGTTGATTCTCGCGCCGTTGATGATGCAGCCTTCACTGATAATCGAATTGCGAATCTCGCAGTCATCAATCTTTGAGGGTGGCAGATACCGCGAGCGGGTTAACAAAGGGGCTTCCGCGTCAAACAAATTGAATGGCGGAATTGCCGTGGTCATGTCGAGATTAGCTTTGTAGAAAGCGCCGATCGTTCCGATGTCTTCCCAGTAACCATCGAAGAGATAAGCCTGCACGTTGTATTTGTGAATGCTTCCCGGAATCACTTCCTTGCCGAAATCCAACCGCGATTTGTCTTCGGCCAGAACCTCCTCCAGCCGGTCATACTTAAAAACATAAATGCCCATGGAAGCGAGATAAGGCCGCGCGACGGCTTCCTCTGGGGTGAGACCGAGGGTGCTGGTATCGACGCGCATTGCCTCGAGCGCTTCGCCCTGCGGCTTTTCGCGAAACTCGATGACGCGGCCGTCTTTGTCAGTCTTGAGCAAACCAAATTCGCTGGCTGAGTCAGGTACGATCGGGATGACCGCAATCGTGATGTCGGCGTTGCTCTCGTCATGACGCGCGAGGAATTTGCGATAGTCCATCCGATACAAATGATCGCCGGAAAGAATCAGCAAAGTGTCGATGCGCCAATCGCGTATGTGCGGCAGCACCTGGCGCACGGCGTCGGCCGTACCCTGAAACCATTGGCCGCTTTCGGGCGTCTGCTCGGCGGCGAGAATTTCTACGAACCCGTCGGCGAAAGGCGAGAAGCGATAAGTCGTGGCGATGTGCTTGTTCAAAGACGCCGAGTTGTACTGAGTCAAAACGAACATGCGAATGACGTCCGAGTTGATGCAGTTCGAGATGGGTACGTCGACCAGACGGTACTTACCGCCGAGCGGCACCGCCGGCTTCGAACGATCCCGCGTCAGCGGAAACAAACGCTTACCCGCGCCACCACCAAGAATCACCGCCAGCAAGTTGCGTTTGGAAGCCATAAGAGTTGGTGGGGAGGATATAGGGAAAGGGGGAGTGGATTCAAGGCTTGTCTGAAGAATTCACGGGCCGCAGTGGTCGTGAGCAGGTGGGTCGTGCGGTGCTACGTTGCGCTCCATAGGATAGATTCCACTGCGTTGCTGTGCTTGCACCCGCGAGACATTAATTGAAACACTCAACCAGTCGGCGAAGCCGACGCTATATCAGTAGCCCACAGCGCGAGCTGTGGGAAGAGGCGTATTTTAAGAACAATTGAGCTCGCGAAGCGAGCGACATACGGCACAATCGTTACAGAACCGCGAGCGGTAGCGAGCGGATGCTAAGCTCAATGCCGCGACCCACAGCTTGCGCTGTGGGCTACTGATATCGTCGCCCGCTGCGCGGGCTACTACAGGGAGTGCGTTATCATCGCGCCGCATGGACTACACTCTTCGCAAAGCAACGCTCTCTGACCGCGATGCCATCGCTCAACTCATCAAAGACTCAGCACGCGGTTTGAGTCGTGCAGATTATTCCGACGCCCAGATTGAAGGCGCGATTGCCACGGTCTTTGGCGTCGATACCAAGTTGATTCTCGACGGAACTTATTTCGTCGCGGATTGTAGTGGAACGTTGATTGGCTGCGGCGGATGGAGTAGACGCAAGACTCTCTTTGGCGGGGACCAGTACCCTACGCGCGATGCCAGCGACCTTGATCCCGCAACCGAGCCCGCCAAAATTCGCGCCTTCTTCATTCACCCGCAGCATGCGCGCAAGGGAATCGCGCGCGCGATTCTTGACGCTTGCGAAGGTGCGGCCCGATCGTTTGGCTTTCAATCGCTGGAGTTGATGTCTACACTGCCGGGAATCAAACTTTACCGGGCCTGCGGTTATGAGGGAGAAGATCGGGTTGAACTCGAGGTCGGCGAGGGCGTGACCATTGGGCTGGTGCAGATGAGGAAGATTCTGAAATGAGTAAAGGCCGGCTGGAAGCATTCAGCGATGGCGTGATTGCGATCATCATCACGATCATGGTGCTGGAATTAAGAGTGCCGCATGACGCTAGTTGGCAAGCGCTCGCGCCGATCGCTCCCGTATTTCTCAGCTATGTCCTCAGCTTTGTTTTCCTCGGCATCTACTGGAGCAATCATCACCACCTGCTCCAGGTGGTCGAGCACGTTAACGGCGGAGTGTTGTGGGCGAACCTGCATCTGCTTTTCTGGTTGTCCCTCATTCCATTTGTCACCGGCTGGATGGGCGAAAATAAATTTGCCGCCGTGCCCGTGGCGCTCTACGGCGTGGTGCTGCTATGCGCGGCCATCGGATATTTCATTCTGGCTCGAGCTCTGCTTTCAATCCATGCGCGGGATTCAGTCCTGGCCACCGCGCTGGGCGCGGATTTCAAAGGCAAGATCTCAATGGTGATCTATCTGGTGGCGATCCCGCTCGCATTTGTGAGGTCGTGGATGGCCTGCGTCTTTTATGTGCTGGTGGCCGTGATGTGGCTGGTTCCGGATCGCCGGATTGAGAAGAAGATTGCGTAGTGACTCACTGCCCGCGCTTCGCGAAATATCCTGGCCGGTAGCGGAGCTTTAACTGCTGTTTGCGGAGTTCGGGATTAGTAACCTCGATCGACATCTTGCGAAATGACCCATCGTGCTTCTTATTGGTCGACGAGTAGGCCAGCAGGTATTGTGAACGCAACTCCTGCTCGATCTCCGCGAAAGCGGCGGTCATGTCCTCTTGCTTCTTTGGAAAAAACGCACGCCCGCCAGTGCGCTCCGCGAGATCTCTGAGCGCGTTCTTATCGACACCTTCCTGCTTCTTGTCCCCAATCCCGATCGCATAGATCACAGTTTCGAAGCCGATTGCCTGATCGACGGCTTCACTGCGCATCAGCCGGCTGCTGGTGTCGAATCCGTCCGTCAAGAGAATGATGGCGCGCCGCCGCTGGCCCACGCTGCGCGCCAGAACCTGCTTGCAGGTTACGGCGATCGAGTCCCAAATTGCCGTGGTCCCTTCACGCGGCGGTGCGATGGTGCCTGGCCCTGACGTAATGCCGCCGATTGGCGGAGCGGAACCCAGGTACGAAGGAAAGGCAACTTCCACGGCTTCCAATGCGCGGTAGATGCCAAGCATGTCGCGCGTCAGAGGCTGTTCCAGATGCGCATAACCTTCGAAGGGAATCACGGCGGCCTGGTCTTTACTGGATCGGATAATGTTTTCGACAAACGTGCGGGCGGCCCCCTTCTCGTCAGGGAGCGTTCGCTCTTCGGAACCGCTTACGTCGATCAAGAATGCAATGGACAGCGGGCGATCGGTTTCGCGCTGAAAAGTGAAGAGCGTCTGCGGCACTCCGTCTTCGACGACGCGAATGTCGGCTTGCTGCAGCGTTGTCAGATAGCGATTGTTTTTGTCCGTGGCGACGAAGAGCAGGGTGGTGAGATCGGTTTCGGTGCGAATGACATCGACGTCCTGGCTGGGAGTTTGCGCGGGAGCGCTGATGAGGACCAGGCCCATCAGGCTCAGGGCAATGATAAAATTTTTCAAA
>JAWVEM010000298.1:0-10971 GCA_033856735.1 Blastocatellia bacterium | reverse complement strand
TACCCATTCCGCTGGCCTGCAACGCCATCAAGAACCGTTCCCTGCTCTCAAAGAGTTCCTGTTCCGATCCCTTCCGTTCGATGAATTGGCCAATCTGGCTGCCGATGCCGGTAAAGGTCGCCAGCAGAGCTTCGTCCGGCTCGCGAATCTCGTGACTAAAAAATTCCATCACCCCGAGAAACTTCGCGCCGGACTGAATCGGAAAAGCAAAAGCCGCGTGCAGTCCTTCAGCCGCGGCCGCCGGCCCGCGGGGAAAGTTATCGTCTTTCGTCACATCGGGGATCCAGGCGGGCTTCAATTTTTTCCAGACACGTCCGGGCAGTCCCACACCGGG
Organism: Blastocatellia bacterium; assembly: GCA_033856735.1. Lineage (GTDB taxonomy): Bacteria > Acidobacteriota > Blastocatellia > Pyrinomonadales > Pyrinomonadaceae > UBA11740. Next base: position 10,637 of record JAWVEM010000298.1, on the reverse strand, counting down.
CGGGAACTTAAACTCGTAACACATCGCTTCGAATTTACTCGCCGCCGATCCTTCAGATGGTCCCTGGGACGGCCAGACTTTCAAGCACCGCAACTTACCGGCGTCCGGATCTACGATCCACATTGCCCCTACTTCCCAATCAAAAGTTTTACAGATTCTTTGCAGGATGCGCGGCAAAGCGTCGGCGAGCGCGGGTGACTCGGCCAGGATCCGAGTGACCGAGAGACTGCCACTCAAATGCCTCTCAGCCTGCTTGCGCTCAGTGACAATCGCGGCCAGCGAGAGGGTTGTGATCGCGTAGTTGGCGATATAGGCTTGCAGGAAAAGCAAACCATCGTTGCTGCCGTAAATCGCAAATCCACCGAACCCGTGGATCGTGCCCCAGATCGCGATCGCTGAGAGTACCGCCACCGCTGTCGAAACGCCTCTGGGACCAAAACGAAATGCCGCCCACAACAGCACAGGTATCGTCACGTGCCCCCACGGACGGGCGGGGGCCGATTGCAGCAAGAGGTTTGTGTAGACGGTCGCGGACAGGAGCGCCATTAAGAGGAATAACAAAGCGGCTTCAGCCAAACGCCAGCCGCGCCAGGACGGAATGGGCTTCTCGATCCAACTTAGAATCAGCGGCGTCACGACCAACGCGCTAACGCCGTCCCCGGACCACCAGATCAGCCAAAGGCGGCCAAAATTGTCCCAGGATGCAGACCCGCTCAGACACAAAGTGAGATTGCCAATCGTCGCGCTTACGGCGGTACTAAGGATCGCCGCGAACACGACAAATTTCAAAACATCTCTGGCTCGTAGAAACGGATTGCTCGATCCCACGAAGCGCCGCACGAGGTAAACCGCGGTGATCGCCTCGAGAGCATTGCCGAAAGAGATCCCGGCCGCGGTAACCAGGCCAACGTCGGTCAAAAAATAGTTGGCGAGCAGAGCACCGAGCAGAACGCCCGGCATCGCGCGATACCCTAACCACAAACCCAGAGCGATCGCCACGCCCGTAGGAGGCCAGACAGGCGACACGCTGGCATTGATGAATGCGAGCGAGAGACCGAGCTTGGCCGCCAGAAAGTAGAGCAAGGCGACGATCAGAATCACGCCGATATCAGAGAACCTTCGATAATTGCGAGTTGCTGTCATTTGATCAGCGCCACTAATCTTGATCAACCTCGCCGCCTTCCGGGCCATAGAAGAAGACCCAAAGGGCCAAATCGTCACTGAAATTTTCAAACCTGTGTTCTACGCCGGCCGCCACGAACAAGACATCGTGCGGACCGAAAGCCTGACGCGCGCCGCCGCAGACAAATTCTCCGCCGCCCTGCGCCACCACGTAAATCTCGTCACGCGAATGAGGTGTCTGCGCGTCTTGGCCGCGCGGCGTGTACAGCTTAACTACGAGGGAACCGTGCTCGAACACGCTTACCGACTGTTCACCCTGAGGACCAGGCAAACGCTGAAGCGCATTGGCCAGAGTTATCTTTTGACAGGTGTTGTTCGTTGTCATGGTGACTGTGCCAATAATACATTACAATGCCCGTCAGCAATGACGAGTTTGTGGGGAAGCTGGTTACGTTCTGTGCCCGTTTAGATGTCGAGAGCGGGTGAAGACTTTCGAGATTGATTATGGCCCACTCATCTGGCGCGCTTTTCAGGCGCGTGATGCTCGTGGAACTCTTTCAAACTTACTACCGGTAAAGATCATAAATCACCATGCGTAAAAGTGAATTGCGAGACCTTGCCCGGAGCGGTCATTTCATCTCGGGCATATACAACTATTGCGATCGTTGGTGCGAGCGATGCCCGCTCACGGCGCGCTGTCTGGTCTATGCGACCGAGAAATCGGATGAAGCCTACTCCGATCCGGAAGCTCACGATATCAACAACGCAAAGTTTTGGAGCCGGCTGGAATCCGTATTCCAGGAAGCGCACGAAATGATTCAGGAATGGGCCGAAGAAGCCGGCCTGGACTGGGAAACGATCGAGGCCGAAGCTGCCCTGGACGACCGCGAGCTGCAAAGACAGGACGCCAAACAACACGAGCTCTCACTCTCGGCGCGGCGCTATGCCGAGTTGGTTCAGCGCTGGTTTACGGACGAATTCGCAGTCGAAGAACAGGTACACGATGACACCACCGGCGGATCAAAGAACACGGAAGACGATATCGACGTGAGCGACGCGATCGGAGTGATACGCTGGTACCAGTTCTTTGCCGCGGCAAAACTTTACCGCGCTTTGATGGGGCTCAACGATAAGATCATTGACGAAGAGTTCGGTGCGGGCGATGTTTCCACCGAGGCCGAACTCGACGAAGACGAATTAGGGCTTGGCGGCGTTGGCGATGATTCGAATGGCTCCGCCAAAATTGCTTTGATTGCGATCGATCGTTCATCCAGCGCCTGGCGCGTGATGCAGAGCGCAGTGCCCGAGAAAGCTGATTCGATTCGACCGCTGCTGCTGGAACTTGAGCGCCTGAGACGCACAGCCGAACAAACCTTTCCCGAGGCGCGCGACTTTATCCGGCCGGGGTTTGATGAGGTTATCTCGGAGTTTGTGAGCTAAGAGAGATCCATTTTCCATTTGTCAATTTTCGATTTAAGTTTCAAGTGCAACGCTCAACACTACGACCGGCAGGGTCCCGCGAAGCGGTTATGTCCCAAAGCCCAGGGTTGCTTCAACCCTGGGTACTGAATTTCATAGCAATTCAACCGCAACGCGGTTGCGTCCAACTGGCGCAACCCGTTTCGGGTTGAGAATAATGTCGACTTGCTTACCCAGGGTTGAAGCAATCCTGGGCTTTGGGACGCAACCGCTTTGCGGTAAAGCAGAGCGAGTCACAGGGCTCTGGTTTTCCAAAACGTGCTCTTGCGTCAACTCTAAACGCCTGTCTAAACGCCAAATGGAAAATGTTGCTCTCTGTTGCCAATTCCTGATTAAACAATGAAAGGCAATATCCCCATCCCCGAACTGCCATTCTCAGACGAAGTGTGGCTGATGGTCGCGGTGACGTCCGTGCGCGAACGCCGCACGCAACAGGGCAAGCCGTTTCGCGACGCGAGCGCGCGCAACGCGACCGGCACGCTGGCGCTGAAGATCTGGGCCGAAGTTCTCGAAGGCCGCGAAGAATTGAAGCCGGGCTTGTGGGGTATCACCGGAAAGCTCGAGCCTTTTCAGGACCGTTCGCAGTTCATCGTCTCTGACTACAAGCCCATCCAACTTGATCAATACCGCGAGTACGTAGGTTGTGATCCTTTGCTGCCGCGCGCTTTCACCTTCGATATCGAAACGCTGGCGCTCCCAGGCTTTCGCGATCGCGTCGGGCCGAAACTCGAGAAAGACCTGAAGCTCGGCAATATGCGTTTGGAACAGCAGCAAAGGTACCTGGAAGACATCGCCGCCGAGGAAGAGCGGGTCTATCAATTGGGCTCGCTGAACGCTACGTCGGGCCGCGTCTTATCGATCGCCGTGCACGTCGGCCCAATTCCGGGATTTGAAATTGAAGGGTTGACGTCGGATCAGACTGAGTATGCGTTTGGGATCGATGAGGAAGGCAACGAACAGGAAGAGGCGGAAGCGTTGCGCGATTTTCTCGCCTTGATCGCGGACTTCGAGCTGGAGTGCGACGAAATCGTCGGCCACAACATTATTGGTTTTGACTTACCCTTCATCTATCAGCGCTGCCTGGTCAACAACATCCCGGCCCGGCCGCCGATCAATCTCGGCGAATACAATGTGCGCGGAGTGTTCGACACGATGAAGGCCTGGTGGCTCGGCAGTCGTAACCGCGTCGGCCTCGACGACATTGCCTGGGCTTTGGGAATCGAATCGAGCAAGACCGGTGAAGTCGAAGGCAGCAAAGTTTTCGACCTGTACCAGGCCGGCCGGCTCGTCGAGATTCGTGAATACAACCTGAACGACGTGCGCGTCACCCGGAAAGTCTACGAGCGCTTGATCGCGTGCTTTGGACGTTGATTGAATCCACAGATTACGCAGATTTCACAGATTGGGAAGGATGCAAAGCTCAGGATTGAGTCGCCTGCGTTTTTTCAATCGGTGTAATCTGCGTAATCTGCGGACCAGTCTTCTTTCCGTCTCTGCGACGTTGTTTCATTTCCGAAACAGACTCTGATAAACTGCCAAAAGTAATGGACAGCTTGATTCCAGTAGTGATGATTTTCACCGGCATCGTCGTCGGAGCGGTCATTGTCTGGCTGCTCCTGCGCGGACAGTCGCAGCGGAGTTATGAAAGCGGCCAGGCTGACAGTGCGACGCAGGTGGCGGCGCTTCACGAACGGCTGGCGGCGCGAGATCAGGAAGTGCAAAAGCTGCAGCATTCATTCGAAAAGGAAGTTTCTGAACGCGAACGAGTAAGAGATACCAACGCCGATCTGAAGGCCCAGCTCGAAGGCGAGCGGCGCGCGGCGCAGGAACGTTCAGAGTCGTTCAAGCAAGCCGCCGAGGAACTCTCAGAAAAGTTTAAAGCGCTTTCGCGGGACGCGCTCAAGGACAACAACCAATCGTTTTTAGATCTGGCGCGGGCCACGTTGGAAAAGTTTCAGACCGGCGCCAAAGGCGATCTCGAACTCCGACAGAGGGCAATCGATCAGCTGGTCAAGCCTCTGAAGGAATCGCTCGAGAAAGTTGACGGAAAGATCGGCGAGATGGAAAAAGCCCGGGCCGGCGCTTATTCCGAATTGCGCGAACAGGTCCGGGCGCTGACAACCTCACAGACCCAACTTCAGACTGAAACGGGGAACCTGGTCAAGGCCCTGCGCACGCCGCACATTCGGGGACGCTGGGGAGAGATCCAGTTGCGGCGTGTCGTCGAACTCGCCGGCATGCTGCAGTACTGCGACTTCACCGAACAGGAAACCGTGACCAGTGAGGATGGACGGATCCGGCCGGATTTGATCGTTCGCTTACCGGGTGGCCGCACGATCGTGGTCGATGCGAAAGTGCCCTTCGATGCCTTTTATGAATCAATCTCGGCAACTGACGATGCGGTACGGCTGGCGAGATCGAAAGATCATGCGCGGCTGGTACGCACGCACATCGGCGCCCTGAGCAAAAAATCCTACTGGGAGACGGTCCAGCCGACCCCTGAATTCGTTTTGCTGTTTTTGCCGGGCGAGAATTTCTATAGCGTGGCTCTGGAACATGATCCAAAGTTGATCGAGGACGGCGTGAACCAGGGAGTCATCATTGCGACGCCGACGACTTTGATTGCTCTGCTGAAGGCTGTCTCATACGGATGGCGGCAGGAACAAATGGCCGCTAATGCTCAGGAAGTGAGCCGTCTGGGCAAGGACCTTTACGATCGCCTGCGCACGTTCACGAACCATTTCGCGGACATCGGCAAGGGCCTGGACCGCGCGCTCGAATCCTATAACAAGGGCGTCGGGTCGCTCGAAGCGCGCGTCCTGGTCACTGCGCGAAAGTTCAAAGAGCGCGGGGCGATCGGCGGCGAAGAGATTGAAGTCCTCGAGCCGATTGATAAGTCGACGCGGGCATTGAGTCTTGATGAAGGCGGATTGTTTCCGGAGTTGGTGAGTGCTGAAACCATTCCAGATGAAGATGACGATTCAATGCCGCTCCTGAAAGCGAAGATTGCAACCGGCCAGGAATAACTCAACGAAGAGCGTGTCAGAAGCCCGACCGTCAGGGAGGGCCCCACTCGCAAGCACTGGTGTTGGAAGAAATCGGCCGCGGACGGGGAGTCGGATACCGACAGCAGGCTGATGCTGACGCGGCCCTCGCTTACGCGCGGGCTTCTGACACAGATGCAAACTGATCCCGCAATCTGGAGATAGGAAATTGTGCCAAAAGAAATCTGGTTAGGGCCGGTTCTGGGAAGCAATCGCGAGCGTTTGCTGCGGCGATGTGCTGAGTATATTTCCCAGGGTGACGCCGGACGCCTGCTCTATATCGCCGCCTCACATCCTCTCCTCGATCGGGTCACAGATAAGCTGCTTGACGGTAAAGAGTCCCACGGCGTTTGGGGCGAGTTCCCGGTCTATCTTTTTCGCGGCCTGGTCAGGCGCATCCTCGCCTCTGCAGTCGTGTCAGAAGCCCGACCGTTAGGAAGGGCCAGTAACCACACCGAGCCCTTGCTGACGCGCGGGCTCCTGACTAAGACAATCGATGCACCCACCGAGGCCCTGCTTCGTCCCCGAATCGCAATCGATCGGGAAGAGCTGCCGCTGCGGCGCAGCCTAATCTCTCAGATCATCAAACAACTTGGCGCCGCCGGAAAACTCCGGGCCATCAAGCCTCTGGCAAATCGTGATGGCTGTGTCAACACGATCGCCTCATTGATTGGTGAACTTCAGCGCGCGGGAAAGACGCCGGAAGAGTTCCAGACCGCCGTCGAACAACGCGCGATTGAATCCGACCCGGCATCGACATCGACACCGCTTGACGAGGCGCCAAATTCACCGCGGACGCAGCTCGACTTCGATCGCGAAGTGGCGCTGATCTATGCGACGTACGCCGAGGCCCTGGATCGTTTCAACTTAACTGATGAAGACGCCGACCAACTGCGGGCGCTGCAAGTTCTGCGCGGCGAAGTTTCCGGCCAGGCGGTTTCCCTGCCCTGGCTCGATCAAGTCGATTTGCTGGTGCTGGATGGTTTCTTCGACTTCACGCCGGTGCAAGGCGAAATCCTGAGGCACCTGATTCCCGCCGTGCCGAACGTAATCGTCAATCTCAACGGCGACGTTCGCAACGAAGATATATTTCGTCCCTTTCGCGCCACCATCGAACATCTTGAATCGATCGCCGGCTTTGACACCATCATCAACGACGAAGCTGAGGAGGTCGCCGACGCGCTCGCTCCATTGCGCGGAGGGTTATTTAATGTAGCTCAAGTTGTTAACTTCCGTGATCGAACAGAGGAGCAATCGCACGTTAACAACTTGTGCCACATTACCCTCCTCGAGTGCGGCGATCGGGAAGTAGAAGTTCGATCCATCGCCAAAGAAATCAAACGACTGATTCTGACCCAGGGCTATAAGCTGTCCGAGATTGCTCTGGTAGTGCGCGAGCGCGCCGCTTACGCGGACACGATTCTGCGGGTCTGCGCCGACGAATCGATTCCGGCCAATCTCGAGCGCCGAGTCGAAGCTGTGGATACGCCCGCCATCCGCGCCTGCGGAAAGTTGTTTCAACTTCTCAAAGATACACAGCGCGAACACATCCGCAACCCGAAGACGAGCGACCTCGCTCATCTGGTTAAGACGGGATACTTTCGTGTTTCGACTAATGCCTTGCCTGAACTGACGAAAGCTTTTGAGGCTGAGTATGCGGCGCTGTTGGTGGACGATCGGACAAACTTGAGTCTGTCGGACTCCAAACGCGCCGACTTGGGCGTTGGACGCTGGCGGCCCGATGTACTCGAAAATGTGATTGCGTATGTGGGCAGCGAGTTACGAATGACGGCCTGGCTGGAACGCGCGCGCCGCTTGATCGATAAGTTCCCTTCTCAGGAAGCGGCGAGGTCCTTGATTGCCGGCGGTGTTGAAGACGCGGCCGCCGCGGCGGAAGACGAGTCACCGCCGGATGAAGTTCCGGTCCGGCGCCAGAAACCAGCGCCAATCCACGCGGCAGCCATTGCCTGGGCTGTCGTTTTGATCGAACACCTGCAAACGCTGCTGGCGAGTTTGCCCGCTGAAGCAGAGCCAGAGGATTTGCGCGCGGCGCTGATGTCAGTACTCGATCAGTTGGAATTTTCCAAACAGGTTAGACAATCTTTCCAGCAGAGCGGGGCGGCCGCCGATATACCTCAAGCGACTCTCGACGTGCGCGGGCTGGAAAGTTTGCGACGCGCCCTGGCCGCCGCGGTTAGAAGTTTTCAGTATGCTGCCGTTGTGCCAGAAGCCCGCACGTCAGCAGGGGCCAGCGGGCTCTCCCTCACGGTCGGGCGTCTGACACACGTGACGCTGCCGGCTTTCATAGACGAAGTCGAGCGGTCTTTGCGGTCGCAGGTGCTGGCCATCGGCGCGGCCAATCGCGACGGACTACAAGTCCTGGAAGTCACCGACGTGCGCGGCCTGCGTTTTCGCGCGGTCTTCATCGCGGGCTTGATCGAAGGCGGCTTTCCGCTCAGAACGTCGCGCGATTGGCTGTATCCGCATGAAGAAAGGGTGCGCTTACAGAAGCACGGAATTTACCTGGAAGATATTTCTACTGACACGCTGCTGAAGGAAGAACACTATTTCTATCAGGCGGCCTGTCGCGCAACCGAGCGCCTGTATCTGACCCGGCCGCTGGCAACCAGCTCGGTCAGCGAAACTGTTGCCTCTTACTACATCGAAGAACTGAAACGCGTGATCGACCCGGACGATTTCAAGATTGAACAGATTCGTGGTGACCTCGATACGCGCGAGTTGGCCCAGGCTTCCACTGCGTCTGAACTTTCCACTTCCCTGGTGCGTCAAAGTCAGGCGCGCGATGGCGGCGCCGGGCGCCAACGCGCACTGGCCCAGGTTCAGATCGAGGACTTGCTTACGCGGGCCGAGGCTCACGGCTACATCTCGAATTCAGCCGTGCGGCGAGTTGCCATTGAGGGAGAGAGAAACGGCGTCTGGTTCGGATCGCGCGATGGCGAGATCACGAATCCCGATTTGCGTGCCATGCTCGCCAGACACTTCGGACCTGAGCACGTCTACAGCGCCAGCGGTTTGAGTACCTTCGGCAATTGCTCGTTCCGGTTCTTTGCGGCCCGCGTGCTTAGACTTGAACCGCGTAGCGAAGCGGCGCTCGATCTGCAGGCCATCGATGCCGGCAAACTTCTTCACGACATTCTGCGGCGGTTCTTCGAAGGATATCGCAGACAGTACCTGCCCGATTTGAATCGGGCAGAATTACGCGAGCAATTGAGTAAGACCGCGGATGACGTTTTCAGCGAGCACGAGCGGCTGGTGCCGCCCCTGAATGAACGCATCTGGAAGATCGATTGCGAGATTCGCAAGTTAATCCTGGATCAGGTCCTGCTCTACGAGCTGCGGCTGCAGGAGAGAACCAACGCCCGCGGCATTCGTCCCGCTTATTTCGAACTCGCCTTTGGCCGCGCTTCGCAGGCCAGCGATCCCAATTCGTCTCTGGATTATTTGAAGATGGAACGGACCGGCGTCGACGGAACTGAGACGGCGCTTTTCCAGGGCCAGATTGATCGCGTCGACATCAATGAACGTGAAGGCGTGGCCGTGGCTTACGATTACAAGCTATCGCAGGGAGCAAAAATCGAAGACATTGAAGCCGGGCGGCAGATACAGATCCCGATTTATCTGGCGGCGCTTGAGCAGTTGTTCTTGCCGGAATACGAACTGGCCGGGGGCGGATATTACAAATTGAAAGCCCGCGGGCCACGTCTTAATCAGGGCATTTACCGCAAAATGTTCACGGACTGCACGGACACAACCAAAGCGACGCATGTAGATGACATCGAATTTCAGCGACTGCGCGGCGAGGTCGGAAAAAGAATTTGGGAATTCATCGACGGCATGCGCGGCGGACATTTTAAGGTCCAGCCGTCGCGTGGGAAACTAACCTGCAAGTTTTGTGATTATTCGGCGGTGTGCCGTTACGATACTTATCGGATTAGCCGAAAGCGCTAGCAGGTGCTGGGACCGCGGACGTCTCGTCCGCCCACGAGCGAAGGCCAGCCGATTGTTCGCGCTTCGCGCTCAATGCGGATGAGCCGTCCGCGTTCCCAGCATGGAGATCGAGTTCCGGTTTCGGCGAAGAAGGACAAGGAAATGGTTAACAAGAACGAGCAATCCCTCCGCGAGCATCTGGTTTCCCTTTTGCGCGGCGCCAATGCACACCTCAGCCTTGACGACTTTGTCGCCGGGTTCCCAACGGAACGCTGCGGCGACAAGGTTGAAGGTCTGCCGTACACCGCCTGGCAGGTCCTCGAACACATGCGCATCGCGCAGTGGGATATCCTGGAATTCTGCCGCGACCAGAATCACGTCTCGCCAAAATGGCCGGAAGGTTATTGGCCCAGGCCGGATGACCACGGCAACGCAGAACGTTGGAATGAAACCGTTGCGAAGGTCCGAGACGGTTTGAAGCAGATGGAAGATTTCGTTTCGGATCCCGCCAACGATCTGTACGCCAGCATTCCGCATGGCACCGGCCAGACGATCCTGCGCGAAGCACTCCTGATCGCCGACCACAACTCCTATCATCTGGGCGTGCTGGTCGCCATCGATCGTCTCCTGAAGGCCAAGTAGTCGGGGCTTGAGGTAGCGTCCTGATTTTCTTCTGCGCCTTTCGATCCACTCTGCGCCTTTGCGCGAAATTCATTTTCGCTCGACTTTGTTTCACGCTAAAGCGCGAAGCAAACACGGAAGGCGCTGAGAAAAACGTAACAGCACACTACTAGCTTCCTTCCCGACAAGAGTAATCCGCCAACAAGTGCTAGAATCAGAAGTTTGCCCATACTCTTAATTATTTGAAGTTGCGCACTATGGCTGAATCATTATGACTGAACAAAGAAAAGACATTCGAAATATCGCGATTATCGCCCACGTAGATCATGGCAAAACCACGTTGGTTGACGCGATGCTGCGCCAATCGGGGACCTTCCGCGACAACGAACAGGTGCGCGAGCGCGTCATGGACTCGATGGATCT
>JAWVEM010000297.1:0-6847 GCA_033856735.1 Blastocatellia bacterium | reverse complement strand
AGGTGGTAAGCACGATCAGACGCGCGTCCGGAAACTCTTTTCGAATGGCCGTGATCGCTTCGACGCCGCCCAGTTGCGGCATCCGCAAGTCCATCAAAGTAATGTCGGGCCGGTGCAGCCGATAGAGTTCGATGGCCTGCTGTCCATTCGTGCCCTCGGCAATAACAGACATATCCGCGACGGTGTTGATGAGAGCGACGAAACCCTGACGGACCACCGCCTGGTCGTCAATCACCATGATTCTGATCGTGTTATCACCCATTCGTTCTGCTCGACAAACCTCGGATCAAATACCGCGAAGCGGTTACGACCTCCAGTCCAGGGTTGCCGCCGCGGCTACCCGGGGGTACCGAATTCCAATCCGGCTCAACCCCGATGGGGTTGTGTCCTCTTATGTACGCCTGAACCCAACGTAGCCGCCGAGCGGCAACGTTGGGCTGGAGGACTTAACCGCTTCGCGGTATCAAAACCCGGCATTGCGTTAACCTTGATTTCTATTCACTAACTTATTGGACTTGTTCAACGGTTCCCTCAACTTGTCGTTACTTTCTTAGCCACGCATATTCCTCGATGATGGCCCGTTGCACAAAGCCTCAACCACCGATCGGCACGTCGACTAAAACTTCCGTGCCCTCATTGGCACGACTATCTATCTTCAATGTGCCGCCGACTTGCTCCGCGCGTTCCTGCATGCCGATCAGGCCGAAGTGTTTGCCGTCGCCATTCCCCGGTATCTGATCAAAACCAACTCCGTCATCTCGCACCCTCAGTTGTACGCGTTTCGCGTCAAATTTCAAATTAACCAGAATGTTTTTAGCGTGCGCGTGCCTCACCGCATTGTTGACGGCTTCCTGTCCGATGCGCAAGAGATTGCCTTCAATCAACTGGCTGAGAGGCCGAAAGGTTCCGCTAACTTCGACTTTGGCCTGAACCGTGGTCTCAGATGTTAGGCGCCGCGCCGTCTCACTTAACGCCGCCGGCAGATCGTTCTGATCGAGAGCCTGCGAGCGCAAGTCCCAAACATATCGTCGCGCTTCAGCGATCCCGTGACGAACCAAGAGCCTGACCCGATCCAAGTGAGTTTTGGCCAGTTCCGCGGAAGCCGGCATCGTGCGGGCAACGACTTCCAGTTGCACTGAGATGCCCAGCATCTCCTGCGCCAGGTTATCGTGAATCTCGCGCGCCATGCGATTTCGCTCGGCCAGTACCGCGGCAAATTGCGACTCGACCTGCTTCAGCCGAAATCGATAAAGCTGCCAGATCAAGAACCCCAGGCTCAAAATACCAAGAGCATAGAACCAGTAAGTCTGATAGAAGTGCGGTCTCAAATAGAAATCGAACGTGGCGCCCATGGGACTCCACAGGCCGTCATTGTTGGAAGCAATCACGCGGAACTTGTACGGGCCCGGCCGCAGATTTGTATAGTAAGCAATGCGGCGGGTCCCGCCATCCACCCAGTCACTATCGAATCCTTCGAGCTTGTATTTGAACCTCACCTTTTCAGGGGCCACGAAACTCAGCGCGGTGTAATAAAAATCAAGGCGGCTCTTGCCGGGCGCCAACTCAATAGTTTGAGCCGGGCTAATCGACTCGTCATCGACGCGGATCTGCTCGATGGCAACCGGCGGCGGCTGATCGTTAACCTTGATCTGGTCAGGATCGATCATCGCCACCCCCTTGATGGTCGCAAACCAAAGCTTTCCGTCAGCGCTCCGCCAGCCCGCCGGATGTCCTCCACCACTGCACTCTCGCGTGATCATTCCATCAGCCGGCCCATAAAGCACGGAAGAGATCGAGCCGACTTTCCCATTCGCAAAGTCATCCAACTGCTGCTTGTCGACGCGGAAAATACCTTTGTTGGAACTCAGCCAAAGATTGTTTCGCCGATCTTCGAGGATGCTATAAACGACGTCATCGGGCAGACCGTTGCGAATAGTGTAAGCGGTGAACTTTCCCTGCTTCAGTCGATTGAGTCCGCCGCCGCTCGTGCCAATCCACAGCGCCCCGTCGTTGTCTTCATGAAGGGAAATCACGACGTCACCTGAGAGCCCGTCCCGGGTGCTGTAGGTCGTAAACTTTTCGTCCCTGAACTTGCTCAAGCCGCCCAGCGTGCCGATCCAGATGTTGCCCTGCGCATCTTCATAGATCGTTCCCACAAAGTCGTTCGGTAACCCATCCGCGGTCGTGTAAATATTGAACCGCTCGCCTCTCAATCGCGTGAGCCCACCGCGCGTCCCGATCCAGAGATTGCCGCTGTGGTCGGCGTAGATCGAACGCACAAAATCATTGGCTAGCCCGTCAGCGGACGTAAACGTCTTGAACTTTCCATCCTTGAAGCGATTCAAGCCGTCCGGAGTCCCTGCCCAAAGATTACCGTCGTCATCGCCGAACAATGCGAGCACGACGTTACTGGATAAACCGTCCGCCGTTGTGTAGGTGGTGACCTTGCCGTCTTTTAAGAGATTCAGGCCGCCGCCATTCGTTCCGATCCAAATGTTGCCCTTTCGATCTTCGTAGATCGACTTGACCGAATCGCTGCTCAGGCCTTCCTTTGACGTATAGGTCGTAAATTTCTTGTCCTTCAACAGATTCAGGCCGCCCGATTCCGTGCCTACCCATAAACTACCTTCACGGTCCTCAAACAGCGAGAGAATGATTTCGTTTGCCAAGCCATCAGTAACGCGAAAGGTTGAGAAATGCCTGTCCGCGAAGCGAGCCAAACCGCCGGCAGTGCCGGCCCAAACACTGCCTTCGCGATCTACCGCGAGTGAAATAATTCGATTGTTTGGTAAACCATCGCGCGTCGTATAAGTAACGAAGCGATTGCCTTCGAGACAACTGAGCCCTTCAACGGTGCCCACCCAAAGTCGGCCCTCCTGATCCTGATTGATCGAGACGACACTGTCATTGGCCAGGCCATCTTGCTTTGTGTATCGGGTCACGGTTCCGTCTTTGAAGCGCGCGACACCATTGGAGGTGCCAAGCCAAAGAGCGCCTTCGCGATCCCCGAATAAAGTCTGGACGCTATCGCGAGCGAATTCATTTACTGGATGGATAGCGCCGTTATCGAAGCGCACCAGTCCGGCTGAGGTTGCCGCCCACACGGCGTGGTTGTAGTCCTCGCATAAAGCATCGATGACGTCGCTCGGCAAGCCATCCTGGGTAGTGAAGTTGGTGAACTTTCCATCCACTAGTCGCACCAGGCCACCGGCAGTGCCAATCCAGAGGGCGCCGCGGGAATCTTCCAAAAGAACCCGCACGTCGTTGCTCTTCAACTCTGGAGTATTCTGTTTGTCGAAGACGACAAACTTGATTCCATCAAAGCGGGCCAGCCCTTCTTCGGTGGCGATCCACACGTAGCCGTCCTGTGCCTGAGTAATCGAGTGCACAGTATTTTGGGGCAGGCCGTTTTCGGTCAGCCACACTTGGGCTTTGAACTGAGAGAGATCGCGTGTGCGATCAAGGGCGATCGCCGGCGCACCAGCGAGGAGCAGAAAAAGCAGACACTGAATCCAAACGGTTGGGTTGTTGATAAAGGCCGTTGGGCGCATTTAATTCTTTACGGCTGACCGAGGGCTCAAAAGCGTTTATGTCGGACCGTTGATTTGAGTGATAGTTGAGTGACGAGGTCAGTACCGCAATGGCTCTGCCACGCCGATGCGCGGCAAGTCTGTGACTTTGCCGGCCGCGAACTCTTCTTCTTTCAGGTCTCCGACCCTAGGTCATAGACCAACATATTAAGAGTCTGCGGCAAGTCGGAGACTCGCCGCGCATCGGCGTGGCAAAGCCATTGGGTTACCGATCTGCTCCTTGCTGCGTAACCCTCGCTTGTGACAAGCCGTAAATTAAGACCCTTCCGAATATCGCACTAACCAACACGAAATCGATTATAATCAATACCGTACCACGGACGCTCTCTCATTAACATAGTTTGGTCTCAGGCCGGAGATGCATCATTGTCATCTGCCATTCTACTAAACATTCTGGTCGCTGCATCGCTGATCCTGGCAAACTCTACCGTCCCGGCCAGAGCGGTTCGTCCGCACTGGCGGCCTGCCAGCGAAGCCGAGTTGCGCAAGCTAATCCCGGCCCGCGCCCCGGTGATCAAAGAAAATATTGAAACCGAATTTCGCACTGCTTCGGGAGTAACGGACGGACGCGGCAAATTCATCGCCGGGGTCGTGATGATCACCGCCGGATACTCGGCCGAAGGCAAGTACTCGCATTTCTTCATCACCCACGCGCCGCTAAGAATCGGCAGCATGCTGCTGCAGCCGGGCGAGTATGTCTTTGGTTATCAGCGAATAAACAACGACGTCATTCGCGTGAGCTTTTATCGCGCCGCGAGCGGTGAAGGCATCGGCACAGCCGAAGCGCACGTCAATCGCAAGAGCGCCATGGTCCGCTCACTGCTCATCAGTCCGCCCGTCGATGGCCGCGGGACGATTCAGGTCGGACGTTTTTTGTTTGAGTACAGGTTGGGCGATTGATCTGTTCTGCGGGCGCGGTGATGAAGCGCGGACAAGCGGGGTCCCCGGCGGGGCACCCCCGCTGGGGTGCTCGTCCTGTCCGCCTGAGCGCGAAGCGCGAACAGCCTGGTGCACGAGAGCGCGATGCGGTAGGCATTGGATTGCACGCCACAACTAGAAAGCATCAGCCAGTGAGCGGATCGTGAGACGCTTCTGAAAGTCGGCCACGGTAACAGCGCCACCGGTGCGAAACTCTACTTCAACTTTCCTTCCCGGAAGCAGATCAAAATAGTTATCCACAAACGACCCCGCGTAATTTGGCGCCGCCAAATAAACCGACCGCGCCAGTTTGTCCGCAGACAGAATGATCCTGAATCCCGTCCGCGTACGGACCGCCTCCGCGCTGATCTGCGGCCGCGGCAGCAGCAGACTCTTGTAGGGTTGAAAGAAGTGTTCGTTGCGCGACACCGGCTTGCCCCCAACCAATAACTCCGCCAACAGGAACACGCTCTTCGGATCCTTCCCTGCCAGTAGCGTCGCGATCGGAACGGCGAGGTACGATTTGCTCTTGAGGCCGGCAACCTCTATCGCTTGCTGTTGGCTCCACAACGAATGTCCTTCGAAGTCGAGCAGGCTTACCTGCAACTGCGCGGCGGTCGGCTGCAACCGATCAGAGACGACATAGAAGTTAAGATTTCCATTCTCTTCGTGCGGGCTAACCAGGATGTCGTTGTAGAAACGGCGCGCATAGAACTGCAACGCTTTCCAACGTCCCGTGTAGTCGATACTCGACCACGAGGCGACCGGCCAGCAGTCGTCAATCTGCCAGAAAAGTGAACCCATGTTGTGCGGCATGATGCGCCGCAGATGCTCGGCGCCGATCTTGATCCCCTCCGCCTGTAAGACCTGGCTGACGTAGAGAAAAGATTCGAAGTCCTTCGGCTCAGGATACTCGCGCAGCATGTATTCGCGGATCAACTGGTTGCCGCGCGGATGCCGCTGGTGGGCCATCATCACCGGCGACTTGATGTCGCGATCGGCGGGATTAGTATAGGTACTGACTGTCTCGATCTGCGGAAACGACTGAAAACCATATTCGGTCATGAAGCGCGGAAACTGCTTCTCGTAATCGGTAAACGGAGCTGAGGCGTGCCAAACCTGCCAGTAGTGAAGGTCACCCATCTTCTGTGATTCCGGATCGTCCTCCAGATTCGAACTGGGTGAACTTGGCCAATAAGAGCGTGAGGGATCCAGCGACTTACAAACTTCCGGCAGCACGCCATAGAAAATTTTCAGGTAATCGTCCCAGAGTTTGCTGGGAAGTTTTTCTTTCCAACCCCAGTGGAACCAACCCGATTCGATTTCGTTGTTGCCGACCCAAATAGCTATGCTCGGATGATTCCGCAGACGCTTCACGTTATCGATGGCTTCCTGACGCACGTTGTCGAGAAATGCCTGATCGCCCGGGTACAAGCTGCATCCGAACATAAAATCCTGCCACACGAGAATCCCCATCTCGTCGCAAAGATCGTAGAAATCGTCACTCTCGTAAATGCCTCCGCCCCAGACGCGCAGCATGTTCATGTTGGTGTCGCGCACTGATCCCAGCAGCTCGCGGTATTTCTCTTTGGTGATGCGGGTGGGAAAGCTGTCGGCTGGAATCCAATTTCCGCCTTTGGCAAAGACAGGCACGCCGTTAATCACAAAGGTGAAACTCTTGCCCGACTCGTCGCGCTGTTGCCTGAGTTCCAACGCGCGCAGGCCCGTGCGCGTAGTTGCTTCATCTACAACCTTGCCATCGATCAGCAGCCGTGCTTTGAAAGTATAGAGAGGATGAGCGCCGAGGCCGTTGGGCCACCAAAGAGCCGGATGCGGAACAGCGACGTTAAGCGCCAAGCGATTAGTCCCCGGCGTTAAGCTGACGCGCCGCTGTGCGGCTACATTCTTATCAGTCAGATTGTCTAAGACAATAGTCGCATCGGTATTAGCGCCGGCAACAACCTCCACCTCTGCCATCACGTTTGCCACGTCGGCGCGGAGCTCCGTGGCCAGGATATGCAGGTCAGACACGCGCGCGTTGTCCCAGGCCTTCAAAGTAACGGGACGCCAGATACCGCTGGTGACGAACCGCGGGCCCCAGTCCCAACCGAACTGGTAGGGCGCTTTGCGCGTATGCGGACTCGTTTTTTCTCCCTGATCATTTCCCGCCGGCAGCTCGTAGTCCATCTTGGCCATGATGGGCAAGACTTCATTGATGGGCGAACGAAACCGAATCCGCAGGGTGTTGGCGCCAACTTTCATGAGACGCTTTGCGTCTACGCGCCAGGTACGAAACATGTTATCGACACTGATCAGCGGTTCATCGTTGAGGAACACGT
>JAWVEM010000296.1:0-5008 GCA_033856735.1 Blastocatellia bacterium | reverse complement strand
CCCGACAGCAGAATGAGGTTCGCATCTGCCGCTTGCCTCAGGTCATCAGGAGTCGGCTGATACTCGTGCGGGTCCTGCCCGGGTTTTACTAGACCGGCTACGTCTACGTGTTTACCGCCAACCTGCTCGGCGATTTCGGTCAGCACGGTAGAGAAGGACGCGACCTTCAACACGTTAGCTCCGCTAGCCGGCAAGGTGAAGAAGAGTCCACACACTAGGAGAATGAAAAGACGTCTTCCAATGGTCATGCGAAAGTGATTTTTCGCTAACTGCAAAGAATTTGCAATAGCAATCTCAAAAAATCCAGACTACGCTTGAATGCACGAAACCGTATGGATTACCGAATTCTCAAAGTGCTCTGTGCAGGGGCTTTGTTCTTGCTCCTGACGTCGTCCTTAGAATCCCAGACTGTCCTCGAGCCTTTGCTGCGCGATCCGAGCAGGGCTCAGTGGAGCTCTTTAAGCCGATTTAGCGAGACTTTGACACGTGGAGAGTTTGAACAGCGCTTAAAAGAAGTTTTCGATGCCTTTCACGGTCTTGGCCCCTTTCTCGAGATTACCGACAGGTCAGTAAAGGTCTTCGCTGTTCCCGGGCATGAACAATTGGTTGAGGTCCGATTCGCGTCATCGTCTGAGAAGGTGAAACGCCCAACGGTCGGCTTTAGAACTGTTTCTGAGATTTCTCGTCGCTCGGCATCCAAGTCTCTAGCTGGCCTTCGGGTGGTGATCGAACCGGCCGATATCGGAGGCAAGTGGGGGGACTGGGACGATCGTTCGACTTTTTACCGGGGATATGGACAAATTGAGGAAGGTGACCTCAATCTAACCGTCGCGAAAATCCTGGAACGAAATCTCCACCAGTTGGGAGCCAAGGTATTCTTGACCCTCCAGTCAGCCGAACCTGTCGCCCCGTACGATCCTCAGAAGCTCGATCAGGAAACCAGAGAAATCCTCGCACGCCAGAGTTACACGCTTCCGCCAGCGTTCTACGAAAGAGCCAGGAACCTTCCGACGAACAGCGAACGCCGCTTTCAAGTTGCGAAGGAGGTGCTCTTTGCCAAGGTCATCGAACAACGTGCCAGGGCCGCAGAGGTTCAGCGTCATTTCAAGCCGGACCTCACGATCGTCCTGCAGCATGATGCGGCTCCAGAAAGTGCTCGTGGCGCGCTGGCCGGGGTCAATCGCAACATCTTTTTTGTCGATGGCGCTTATCAGGCCAAAGAGCTAAGAAGTGATCCTCATCAACGATTGCGGTTGCTGACCAGGCTTTTCGAAAACGTGACTCCACTTGAGACAACAGTCGCAGTGAGAATTGCGGCTCGATTTCAAGCTGTCACGGGTGATCCAGCCGTTGGGTACGGCAATTCCGCAAATACTCGCGCGGTCAGTGGAGGAAACGCTTTTGTGGTTGCCAGAAATCTCGCCTTCAATCGGGAACACGACGGTCCAGTGGTCGTCACCGAGCCGTACTTTATGAATGAGCCCGTTACGCTGCAAAGACTACTCGCCGGGGACTACAAAGGGACTCGAGTCGTGGGAGGCGCAGAGCGTCGAAGCATTTTCCAGGAGTACCAAAACAGCGTTGCGGCAGGACTCGTGGATGCGTATGCTGGAAACCGCACAGACTGATCAGAAAAAGGGAATGGAGGAGAATGCCAAGCCCAAAGCAAATATCTTGGAGTGGCCGCAAAAATATTAGCGTGCTTCGGTTACAATCCAAATCGGGATAACCTAAACAGTCACGGGGGGTCTGTAGACTTGTTCGAGTCAAATAGGCTTTGCCTGAGCCTTTCTAGCTCGAGCGCACGTTGGCGCGCCTTCTCCTCGTCGCTTACTTCTGTATCACAAGGCGTCGTGGTGGTTTAAGGCTTCGTCCCGGCACCGCTACACGCACCGCAGCGACCAAAAAACTCCAAAGAGTGAGTCAACTGCGTGAACCCATGTTCCCTGGAAATCTGACGCTCCAGTCGCTCCACCGGACAGGGGCGCTCTAGCGGTGTCACTTGGCCGCAGTCCGTGCAGACAAGGTAGTCGCGATGATGCCGGCTGTCAGTCATTTCATAATGTCTTGACGCCCGGCCTAGGTTGACTTTGTGAGCAAGCTGCAACTCCTCCAACAAATTCATCATCCGAAATACGGTAGCGAAATCAGGAGGGTTGCCGTCCAAACAGTGTCCAACGGCGGCTACCTGGATCTGGTGGAGACTGAGAGGACCCTCCGCGGAGAGGAGAACCTTCAGGATCGCCCGCCGATTTGCCG
This sequence comes from Blastocatellia bacterium, assembly GCA_033856735.1. Lineage (GTDB taxonomy): Bacteria > Acidobacteriota > Blastocatellia > Pyrinomonadales > Pyrinomonadaceae > UBA11740. The sequence goes on along the minus strand of JAWVEM010000296.1, from coordinate 2,749 downwards.
TTATGCGCAGACCCTTTTGCCGAAGAAGTGCAATCAGAACCTCCAGGGTCAATGGCTCGGGGGCCCGAGAAGCAACGTGCTGATGGGAAGGGGTGATGGGACGCGACATAAAGCAATACTAGCAAGCTATCCAACGGACTGACGAGAAATTATCGGCTGCCGACAACTTAGATCCATGGCTCTGAGTCGACTTTACCCCTCGTGCAAACGTCCCGGAGCGGGTCGACTAAGGCGTGCCACAATCGGGGTCCTAATTCAAACTCCTCCTCCGTGAGCAGACATTCTTCGAGCTGGCGACACGCCTTCGCGCAGACCTCTTTTGGGCCAACGAACGTCATGTTCTGGGGCCAATCTTTAGCCGAGGGCTCGCCGTGTGCGGATAATGCCCCGGTTATCTTCGGGCTCAGGACGCCAACCCGTCCCGCCTGAGACCACAGGTGGTAGGTCTCGGGCTGGGAGGCGATCCAGACTTGCCCCCGCCCTCGGAGCACACCCCGCCATGCACCTTTAACGAACTGGTGGAAACGCTGCGGGTGAAATGGCCATGCGGCCCGGATCACCAGTCGAGCACAATTGGTGTCCAAGACCACCCAACGAAATCGCAACTGGTGGGGTTCACGATCCGCGTCATCATTCCAGGGCGTTTCATCTAAGGAAGTGGCGAGAGGAAACGGTTCAAAATTCTTTAGGCCTGTGTCGACGATGGTTGCCGTCGGGTTTAGACCTCTCAATAGCTGTACGGCTCGCCTGAACGTATCCTGATCGACGCCCCGCGCGGTCCGTCATCGCCAGCGCGTCCGCGCACTCGATGGACCTCGCCAGCCCGTGTGCACGACTGTGCGCGCTTTCCGAGAGCACATCGATCTCCTCTGTTTCTGAGACCGCTTGAGGCACCCAAAACTCTTCCAGTAGACCGTTGGCATGCACAATCCTGATCGAGCGAGTAAGCCGGGCAATGTTTCCCCAAATAGATCCCGCCCGAAGCGGTGTAGGAGCGTGTCGCGTGCATCTGGCAGCTCAACCTCACCGGCGAGTTCGACGATAACTTCGTCGGCCGAACGTTGCCGTACGATTTCATTAAGTTCCAGAAAAAGGTCGGCGCGAAACGGCACGATGAGTCCCGGCTGCGCAATTCGGATTTGCTTAGGCTCCGCCCGGCGCAAAACGGCAGGTTGGTTTGTCAGATTTTCAGCGCTCGGCAAACCGCGAGCACCCGTACCGTAAGTGGGGGAAATGCTTCTGTGGTTGCTCGAAATCTGGCCATCAATCGGGAACACGACGGCCCAGTAGTTATCACCGAGCCTTATTTTATGAATGAGCCTGTTCGTCACAAAGGCTGCTGGCCGGAGATTACACAGGAACTCGGCTCATGGCCGGTAGCCAGCGTGGAAGCATTTTCCGGGAGTATGCGAACAGCGTTGCGGCAGGAGTTGTGGACGCGTATGCGGGGAAGGGTCGGCAATTTTAGCAATATCCTGCACCAGCCGCGATTGGCTAAAGAGCTTGACCCGCATAAACGTAGATTAAAAGTCGACTGCAGATTAGGCCGATGAGCACAAAAAGGCCGATCCCGAGCCCGATCACAAAGCGCTTCTTGAACAGGACGCTATAGAGGAAGAAAAGCTTTAGATCGAACATGGGGCCGAAGACCATGAATGCCATTCGCGCGAAGATTGGAAAACTGACAAACGTGGCCGCGATAAAAGCATCGGAGGTGCTGCAGAGCGTTAGAACCAGGGCGATGGCCATCATAGAGATTGTCGAGAGCGTCGGGTTGAGCGCCAAGGGCAGGATAATTTGTTGGTCAACCGCGGTGTTGAAAGTCGCGGCAACCGCCGCGCCGACCATGAAATAAATCGCCGTATCGATGAAGTCGTCGCAAGCCATTCGAACCGTAGCAATCAGCTTTTGCGGGAATGTGGCTTCGAATCCATTCATTGCGGCATCAGGGAGCGGACTGACGCTAAATGCAAGGCGCTTGCGCGCCGGAATTTTCATGGCTCCCTTACGTAAGATGGATTCAGGTTTGAATTGGCGGACCGCCAGCCCAGCGGCGACCGCGACAAGGTAGCCGAGGACAAGGCGCGTACACATATTTAACCATGGCGACTGACCACGGAAAGCCGCGAATGTGCTGAACGCCACGATCGGATTTACGATCGGCGCCGCCAGCATAAAGGTGACTCCGCAGGAAACCGGCAACCCTTTGTCGATCAGCCGGCGGACGACCGGCACGATGCCGCACTCGCACACCGGAAAACATAACCCGAGCAAGCCGCTGAACAACGTGGCTAAGACACCGTTCTTCGGCAAGAAACCAGTGATGATTTTAGACGGTACGAACACTGCAATCCCCCCGGAGATCAGGGACCCAACCAGAACAAACGGCAATCCTTCGAATGCCAGTGCCAGAAACGAAAACAAAAAGTTCTGCCAGGTAAATGTAAACCAGCTCATATCAGGGCATTTTCAGACCCGGTCTCACTGACTCGTACTCGCCCGAATCAGTCTCACTCGCCACGTCAAATTGCGGACTTTTTTCGCGCCCGCGCTCAAGCACGATCGCTTCGTTTCCAACGGGCCAGTGAAGCTTCGTGAAGATGGCGAGGCCTCAGAAGTTGGTCACAATTCAGTACCTTGGGCTAAACAGGTGCGCGAGCGATATAATGAGCCTAGAACGACGCAGGGTCCGGACGGCAGGTTCAGCAAAACGAGATAAACAACCCTCAGTCGGCCGAACCTATTTCTG
>JAWVEM010000295.1:0-2656 GCA_033856735.1 Blastocatellia bacterium | reverse complement strand
ATCTCACGTTCGTTCGCGTGGTCGGTGGTGAAAGTCACCAGCACAAACCTGGCTCCGTTGGGCAGCTCGACGTAAGCCGCATCATGCCGAGTCGTGCTGGTCCAGCCAGCCTTCGACCAAAGCCTGGCGCCAGTAATTCCCTGCAAAGCAATGCCGGTAAACCCATGGCCCTGATCGTCGGCGTCTTTCGATGTCCCCGCAAAATCTCTCTTCAGGAGTTCCATCATTTGCGCCGAGCGCGCAGAATTCACGGCGCGGCCCGTGACTATATCAGACAGCAAACGGGCCGTCGCATCCGTGGTCAGCTTGTTACGATTCTCGCCGTTTGGCCCACGCGAAACCCGCTCGCGACCGTAGGCGTCTTCGCAAAAAGTCTTTTGATTGACATTGATGTTCGTGAACCCCAGCCCCGCGTAATAACGGTTCACGGCGTTGCGCTTATTTTGCCACGCGGCCATTTCCTTCGCCGGCAACTCGTAACCGCCGGTCGTTTGCGTCAGCACATCAAGCACGTACTGAGTCGCTTCATTCGATGAATCTACGATCATGTCGCGCACGGCGCGCTGCAGCTCAGCCGTCTCCTGGATCTTTTTGTCCTCGAGCCAGCGATGCACGGCGACGAAATAGAAGAGCTTAACGACGCTGGCCGGATATACGCGTTCGTTGCCGCGAAAACTCGCCGTGGATGGGTGCTGCGGATCGCGTAAATCAATCAGAGTGATCGAGAGTTGTTCCGGGCTGAGTGTCTTGTCGGCGAATTTCTCAAGGGCAGTGCGCGCGGCTTGATTCACTAGTTCCTGGAGGCTGGTTGCGCGCGTCAACCCGGTTTGCAGTTGAGTCTGCGCTGGCGCTGAATTTGAAAGCAAGATGAGGATAGCAATGCTGAGAAAAGTTCTAGCTCGATTCATATTAATTTCCGTCGGCATTTTGCTTTTTGCTTGCGCCTTCCGCCCTTGCTTGGCGCCTTTGCGATAAGTAAAGGGGCTATGTCGAAATTTCACGCAAAGGCGCTAAGAGGATCCAAAGGCGCGAAGAAAAACCTATTCGACTCTGCTCCCGCTCCATGTCTCATGAAATTGCTTCAGATCTCACTCGCATCCAAATCCAATAGACCGGAAGCCCGAGCGCAATCAAACCAATGCCGGCCAACGGCGGATTGCGCGCCAGCACGCCAAAGCCGGTCAGTAGGTGACCGTGCAGCATCAACCCAACGCCGTTCGCAAAATCATCGCGCACGCCCCACAAAGTCATCCCCAAGATCAGCGCCGTCGCCAGCAGGAAGAAGATCGGCACCACAGGGTATCCCCAGGCCCGATACGGACGTTCGAGGTCGGGCATCTTGCGACGCAGAATAAAGACCGCCGCGGTCACGAGTCCATAAAAGATCCACAAACCAAAGATAGCGTAATCAGTCAGGACGTCGAATGAAGACGAGAAAGCAATCACCAGGATGCAGGCCCAAACCGCCTGGACGATCAGAGCTCCGGTGGGCACGCGCGTGCGCGGCGAAACCTTCGAAAGACTGCGCGGAAACAGGCCATCACGCGCCATCGCGTAAGGCACTCGGGCCCCGGTAAGAATTGAAGTATGCAGCGTGCCGAAGGTCGACGACAGCAGCGCCGCCGCGATGAAGGTTATCGCCAGCGGGCCAAGAAATCTTTGCGCAACTTCCGTCGCAACCGATGACGTAGTGGCAACGCTCGCGACTTCAGTTGGCGACATCGCGTAGAAGTAGGACAAGTTCACGAATAGATACAGCGCCATGATCAGGAGCATGCCGCCGATCAAAGCGCGCGGCAGGTTGCGAGCCGGATTCTGCACCTCGCCCGCAACCAGCGTGACGTTGTTCCACCCGTCATAAGCCCACAACGCTCCCAACATTGCCGCGATGAATCCGCCGAAGCCGACGCGGGCCGCCGCCGAAACTCCTTCACAAGCGCCGCCAACGTTCGCCATCCAAAGATGCGACCAGTCAGCATCGCGCGCCAGCACGAACGCACCGACACCTACTACTAACACCAGAGCGATCTTGATCCCCGACAGCACCGACGCGACCCCGCCACTGACTTTCACTGCAAGACAATTGATGCCGGTGACGATCAGGATTGAAGCCAGGGCAACCACCTGAATTTTTCCAAACGGGATCGGATGCCCAAAGATGTTTGCCGAAAAGAACTCGCCATCCAACCTCCTTTTCAGCATGGTGTTCAGGAACAGAGCGAATTGAACGCCGAGCGCAGCCTGCGATCCAGCTTTGCCGATGAAGAAAGACATCCAGCCAAAGAGAAATCCGGACGCGCGGCCATAGGCTTCGCGCATGAACACATACTCGCCGCCTGCGCGGGGCATCATCGCGGCCAGCTCGGCATAGCTGAGCGCGCCGGCCAGCGAAAGTAATCCGGCGATCACATAAACCCCGAGAACTTTGCCGGGCGTGCCGACGTTGCAGGTCATCACTCGCGCTTTCAGGAAAACGCCCGTGCCAATGACGTTGCCGACGACTACCGACATCGCGGCGACGAGGGTCAAGCCGCGAACCAGTTGTCCGGCATCATGTGTTTGAGTTTCGGGTTTCACCGACTTGGATTTTCCGATGGTTTGCCTCAAAAGTACCTAGATGATGGAGTAAGTACCGGGAGCGGTAGCGACCGGGTCC
>JAWVEM010000294.1:0-5064 GCA_033856735.1 Blastocatellia bacterium | reverse complement strand
TATCGTGTATCATCAAACCAAAGGGAGATTAAGCAATGATTACTGTCGCCAATCGTATCTACGTCGCGCCGGAGTACGGCGATGCATTCGAAGAGAGATTTCACCAACGCGCCGGACTGGTCGACGGCATGCCGGGTTTTGTTTCAAATCAGGTTCTGCGCCCCGTCAATGATGGCGACCCATACATCGTCTTTACCACTTGGAACAGTCGCGAAGATTTTCTCAACTGGGTGCGCTCTGACGAGTTCGTTAAGGGCCACGCACAGTCCGGCACGATGCCGAAAGAGGCTTTCTCCGGACCGAATAAGCTGGAAGTTCATGAGGTTTTACAGGATTCTGCGCGGCCCGAGCTAAAGCCGGAGCCAAAAGGTGGTCCACTGAAAATGCATTGAAGAGCCTCAGCCGTGAGAGCAAATCGACGATGACGACGGAAGACAACATTGCTGGGCGTCCGACCTGGGCCGAGATCGATCTCGATGCGCTCGCGCAAAACCTGCGCGTGATTCGCGACCAGGTGGGCGAGGCGGTAAGCGTTATGGCGGCCGTCAAAGCCAACGCGTATGGCCATGGCGCGGTGCGTTGCGCGCAACGCTTGGAAGCGGAGGGCGTCGATTGGTTTGGCGTGGCCCTGCCGGAAGAGGGAGTCGAGTTGAGGTCTGCCGGAATCACGAAACCGATTCTGTGTCTCGGAGGATTCTGGCCCGGTCAGGAGATTGCCTGTTTGCAGCAACGCCTGACTCCGGTTGTCTACCGGCTCGATATGATCGAATCGCTGGATCGCGCTGCAAGCGTGGAAGGCGTCGTAGTCGACGTTCACATTAAGATCGATACGGGCATGGGCCGGCTGGGCGTGCGCAGCGATGACCTTCGCCAATTCTGTGAAGCGCTTGCCCGCTTTCCGAATCTTCGGGTTGATGGCTTGATGACGCATCTCGCCTCGGCCGACGATCCTACGCAGGAAGATTTCACCGGGGCTCAGCTCGAACGATTTCAGCAGGCCGTAGATCTATTTCGTGAACGAGGTTTTGCGCCGACCTACATTCATGCCGCGAATTCGGCGGCCACGTTTGCGTTTCCAACGGCGCGCGGAAATATTGTGCGGCCGGGCGGAGCTCTCTACGGCTTTCAGCGTGACGTGCTTCCGCCAGACATCCGCGCTCCGCAACTGCGGCCGGTGATGTCTGTGCGCTCGCGGATAATGCTTTTGAAGACGGTCCCCAGCGGCGAGAAGCTTGGTTACGGCGGTACGTTTCAAACAGTACGAGAATCCCTGATAGCGACGATCCCGATCGGATACGACGACGGTTACCGGCGCGCGTTTTCAAATCGCAGCCGGGTGATTATGGGGGGGACTCTAGCGCCGGTTGTTGGCCGCGTCTCGATGGATATGACGTTGATTGATGTTACGGATGTCCCGGGAGTTTCGCTGCACGACCAGGTGACTCTACTGGGATGCGCTGGCGAGTTGTCGGTCAGCGCGGAAGACCTCGCCGCCCTGGCCGGAACCATTTCCTACGAAATCACCTGCGGCATCAGCAGTCGCGTGCCGCGAATCTATCGAGGGAAAAAATAAAGAAGTCCACGAGTTCAGAAGCTGCATTTCCTATCACACAATTCCGAGTTGCTCTCCTCTTTCCAGGTCGGCGGCGCCAATCATGGAAACGTCTTGCGCGCTGGTCTCATAGAGATTGAAAGCGGCCGGAAAGAATCGCAAGTAGAGGCGCTAATCAAGCGAAAGTCCTGATATCCCAAAGACTGTTCGACAAAATAATTGACGGACGCAGCGAATCGGCATATCTTCCCAACCACCAAATTGGGGATTGTTGGGGGCTGGTCCTCAGAACCTCGGAAGCGCGCTTCAATTCGTACCAGCCTAAGTAATCGTTCGCACTTATCATCTCCGGCTGAATTTTCCCGGATTCGTTGACGGCTCTATCGCCATACCCAAAAGGCAGAACAGGAGTGAGTTCACCCATGCCAAACGCGCAATCGGATTATCCGCTCACGCTCGCCGAAGTTCTCTTCGCTGAACTTGAAGCCACGTCTAGTATTGAAGAAACCGCCCTCGAAATTGCGGCGGTTAAGGAGAAGCTCACAAAGGTTAAGGCGAAGCTCAGAGAGATCGAAAGTCTGTGCGACGAGAATCAGCTCAAGCAAATCCTTGAACGAGAAAACATGAAGCTCGATCCCGAGGCTGAAACGCTGCCCGAGAAAATATGGGACTGCAGGACACAACTCAGCAAGAAGCTAGTCCCCGATCTATACGAGCTTGGCCGCTTACTGCCAGAGACGCGCTCGGCGCTTTGTCTCTCTGGAGGGGGAGTTCGCAGCGCAGTGTTCAACCTTGGCATCCTGCAGGGACTGGCGCGTTGCAAATTGCTCGACAAGTTCGATTATCTTTCGACTGTTTCGGGCGGTGGGTTCATCGGCAGTTGGTTAACAGCATGGATCCATCGGCAAGAGGATTTTGTTCCGCCGCAAGTCAAGGTCAGTAGAGTCGCGGCGCGTTTGGCAGACCGGCCTGATAATCCACTCAGTCCCGAGCCCGGGCCGCTCTACAACCTGCGCGTTTACGCAAATTATCTGACGCCCAGAAAGGGATTGCTTGGAGTCGATACGTGGACTCTCATCGCAGTATATTTGCGCAACCTCTTACTTAACTGGCTGGTCTTCCTGCCGGTGATCATGGCCCTGTTAATGTTGCCCCGGCTCTGGGTAACTTTCGTGAGGAGTACTCATCTGGGGTCTGAGGTCGCCTCCTACATCCTGTTGGCGACTGGATTCGCCGGCGCCGCTATTGCCCTCATCTATATCGGAGTGAGTCTACCCGGCGCGAAGCGGTTGAATTCTCCCGAACGTCGCTTTGTGTATTTCTGTTTGGTGCCGTTGGTGATTTCGTCGATGGCATTGACAACCTATTGGGTGCGTTTGGACCCGAACAAAAAGCCTTGCCCGAGTAGCTTCGCCGCCTTTGCAATACTTCTAGGCGCAGTACCCTGGGTTATCTATGTGCTCCTGAAAATTTTTGCGCCGCCCTTAGACCAGAAAGAGGCCGCTGAAGAACAACGAAAACATCCCGGTGGCTGGCCAGGAAGGCTGGGCCGTTATTTTATGGCCACGCTATTGATTTTCGCCGCCTTTGCGATTACCGGCTATCTGACCGGGTATATCGTCAGCAAAAGTCCGCTCGCAAGTACTCTAGTGAATCTGGATCCCCGATTCGGATTTGCGCGTCTGTACGCAAGTCTGGCTGTCCCGGTCTTTTTGATCCTGCTGACTGTCGGTGGAACTCTGATCGCCGGCTTTACCAGCCGCTTCACCGATGTTGACGATCAGGAATGGTGGGCGCGGGCCGGCGCCTGGATTTTGATTGTGGTTATCGGCTGGAGCGCATTTCATTTGCTCGTGCTCGTTGGTCCCGCGCTGGTGCTCGGCCTGCAGGGCTTCCTGATAAAAAGAGATTGGTCCCAGGTTGGGATGAAAGACGCAGCCACAGTTGTAGTGGGAATTGTCTCAGGCGCGATCACGCTGTTGGGCGGTTCCAGTTCGAAGACACCGGCGCACGGCGAGCCGGATCGATCGGACAGTTGGAAGACCAAGGTGTTATCAATCGGCACATCCGTAGCGGCGGTAGTCTTTGGAGCTTTCATAGTCATCGTGCTTGCATTGGCCACTAACTGGATTCTGGCTTCGAGCCTGGGCGAACGCGCGGGCGCGATCCTCCACGCCGGAGCGTATTCGATGAACGCAAACGATCCCAGAGCCATTATTTACGAGTCGCGGGGAAGGGTTCTTCTTGCGGTGCTATTCATCCTCGCATTGGCCGGCTGGGTCCTGGGCCGCTTCATTAATACCAACAGGTTCTCACTCCACTACTACTGGCGCAACCGAATGATGCGGGCCTATCTCGGCGTGTCCAGGAATGAACAAGAGCGGGCCGCTACCAAGAACAAGTTCACTGATTTTGATCTGAAGGACAACGTGCAGATGCACGAGTTGAAGACGCAAAAGCCAATGCACGTCGTCAACGTCACCTTGAATCTTGCGGGGGGCAACAAACTGGAGTGGCAGGATCGCAAGGCTGAGTCGTTTAGCGTTTCGCCGTTACACTCCGGCAGTTATTGGCTTGGCTATCGCGACTCGAGGTTCTACGGCGGCCCGGATGGCATTTCGCTCGCAACTTCCATCGCCATCTCTGGCGCGGCGGCCAGCCCCAACATGGGTTATATGATGACTTCACCGGTAGTCCGGTTCATCATGACGTTATTCAATGTGCGGATGGGGTTTTGGCTCGGCAACCCGGGAGTTGACGGTGCGGCAACGTTCCGTCTTGATTCCCCAACTCAATCGGTCAGCCCGATCTTCAAGGAAGCGCTGGGAATGACCAACGACAAGAGTCCCTACGTCTATCTTTCAGACGGCGGACACTTTGATAACTTTGGTTTGTACGAAATGATCTTGCGCCGTTGCCGCTTTATCATCGTCAGCGACGCCAGCACCGATCCGGAGTACGCTTTCGAATCGCTGGCCTATGCGATTCGGCAAATTCGCGTGGATTTCGGCGTGCCGATCGAAATGAGAAAAAAGATGAATTTGGGCAAGAACCCGGACGACGCAAATAACTATTGCGCCATTGCCGACATTTTCTATTCTTGCGTGGACGCACCTGGTGGCAAGACGCCCGATCCCGCGTACGACGGGGTGTTGATTTATATCAAGCCCTCGCTCAACGGGAGTGAACCCGCCGACGTACTGAACTTCCACCAAAGCGATGATGCTTTCCCGGAAGACACGATTACCGACCAGTGGTTTGGCGAGGCGCAGTTTGAAAGCTATCGAATGCTGGGTTCGCATATGATCAAGGTCATCACTTCATACGGCGTTAACCCGAACCTTCCTCCATTCAAGAAAATCGAGGAGCAGGCGAAATTGCATCTCGGTCCGAAGTAAGTGCGGACAGGTAAAGTTTTCAACGGCTGGTTGAACGGATCGACCTCGAGCCAAAAAGCATCGCGAACCTGGATGGGCCGCTGAGCCATTATTAAGCTCTGTAGTATGATCCCC
>JAWVEM010000293.1:0-15370 GCA_033856735.1 Blastocatellia bacterium | reverse complement strand
TTGAGTTGAGATTCAACCGTGCACACGAAGCGTTCGAGACGGCGGAACCCATCGATCTTATCGCGGTCGCCGACCTTGGCGGCGTCGAGCGACGCGCGCAGGAAGTTGAGCGATTCGTCGTACGTTTTCAAAGGCACTGGGAACGGGTGCCCATCTTTGCCGCCGTGCGCGAACGAGAAACGCGCCGGATCGTTGAAGCGGCTGGGCGCGCCGTGTACGACTTCGGCCACCAGCGCGAGTGATTGCAAAGTACGCGGCCCGAGCTTTTCCAACAGCAGGAGTTCGGCGAAGTCGTGCAGGTCGCGTTCGTACGCAATCGCAAGTACAGCGCCGAGACGCTTCAGGTCTACATCGTGCGCGCGCACATCGTGATGCGCGGGCAGGCGCAGATGGCGCGTGGCGCCGAGAGTCTTGTCCGGATGTTCGCGAACGATATCCAGCATGGCGGTTTGCGCCGGCTTTGCCTGGGCATCGACGAGATTCATGATCACGCCCTGATGCTCGCCCACGATTCCGGTGTGCGGCTCGGCTACGAAATCCTGCACGGACGCTGAGTGCCAGTGATAGCGCCGGGCCATTCCGCTCTGATCATTCAAGCCCTGCTGTACTACCGTCCATTCGCCGTCGGCGGCGAGCACGAAGCTGTGCAGGTAAATCTGAAATCCATCGGCGATCGCGTTGTTGTCGATGCGCGCGGTCAGCCGGCTGGTGCGAACCAGGGCTTCGCCGTCAAAGCCGCGGCGCTCGGCGATCTGTCGCAATTCATGCGGCGTATTTCGCGAATGTCGGCCGCGGCCGCCGCAGATATATATCCCCAATTCATTCGCGCGCGGCGCCAGGCCGCGCTTCAATGCGCCCATGACCGAGGTGGTGATCCCCGAAGAGTGCCAGTCCATTCCCATCACAGCGCCCAGCGCCTGAAACCAGAACGGATCGCTGAGACGAGAGAGAAACGCCGACGTGCCGTAGTCGTGAATGATCGTCTCGGTGATCGCCGTGCCCAGCATGGTCATGCGTTCGGCCAGCCATTGCGGCACGCGGCCGCCGTGGAGCGGTAGATCGGCGATTCCGGATCGTTTCATCTGAAGCTCGTTATTCTTCGCCATTAATTTCTCTTCGGAAACTTGAAGGTCGAATTATACTCGTTCAAGCGGGGCAGATTGAATCCACGGCGGGCTGCTATTAAAGTATCGGCTATGAATATTCGATTGTTGGTGCTTTTATTTTTGACCTTGACGGCGTTGCTGACCGTCACGCCGGCGCGAACGCCTTTGCCCGTGCATGAATAGGCCGACGCGGCCCATACCTTAAGCGAAGCTCAGAAGTTGAAAATCAAGCGCATTCAAATCGAGAGTGAGCAGAAGGCAGCGCCGGCAGCCCTAAGACTGGCCGCGATTGTAAAACGGATTTACGAGAATATGCTGGCCGACAGGCCCGACGAAAAACTGCGGGCAAGGTTGAGTGCCGAGATGAAGGACGCTGCCTGGACGTTACTGGCGATTAAGGGACAAACCGTCCGCGACATTGTTAACGTCCTGACGCTGGAGCAAAAGCAATTTATCAAAAGCGAGATGCGAAAGTCCGGCGCCCCGGGAGATCTGTCAGAAGTTATCTCGCGGGCGTTTAAGCTCACGGATAAGTAACCAGTCCGAAACGCGCCGGCAGCTTTCTTCTGACAAGCTCGGCTGAGTTATTAAGATGAAGAATCCCGACCCAGAGCCGCGGCGATCGAACTCACCAGGCTCTCCGGTTCGATGGGTTTGGTCAGATGCATTTGAAAGCCGGCAGCGAGCGCCAGCGTTCGGTCCTCATCGGTCGCGTAAGCTGTCAGCGCCAGAGCCGGAATCTGTTTCGCTCGCCGGGATTTCAGCTTTCGCAATCTCCTGATTAAGCCATAGCCGTCTTCCTGCGGCATGCCGATGTCGCTTACCAATAAATCCGGACTCCATTCCTGAAACGCCAGCAAAGCCTCCGCGGCCGATTCGCTGCAGCGTACTTCGCTGCCGCAGCGCGTCAGAATCGTGCTCACCAGGTCGCGCGTGTCAGCGTCGTCGTCAACCACCAAAATTTTCAAGCCGTCCAGTATCCGTGGAGACTTAACCAGGAGTTCGCTGTCTTCAAGCTGGGACGGCTCGCTCTGCTGGGCGGGCGCGGTAACGGCGACCGGCAGGCTGATCGTAAACGTCGATCCGAGTTGCTTTCCCGGACTGCTAACCGCGACCTTGCCGTGATGCAAATCAACCAGATGCCGCACAATCGACAACCCCAGTCCCAGTCCACCCTGTGCTCGTGTAGTCGAGCCATCGGCCTGTCTAAAACGATCGAAAATGTAAGGCAGGAACTCAGGCGTGATGCCGATGCCGTTATCTATTACCTTGATTTTTACTTCAGCGTCGCTGCGCTCGGTGGCGACGGTGATGTTGCCGCCTTTCGGCGTGAACTTGATCGCATTGGTAAACAGGTTCCAGAAGATCTGCTGCAGCCGGTTAGCGTCGCCCTGGACCCGTACGCCGGGTTCCAGGACTGTCGCCAACTTGATTTCTTTGGACGCGAGAGCCGGGTGCACCGACTCGACCGCCGCTTCGATCACCCGGGAAAGGTTGACTGTAGAAAACTCTATTTGCAGTTTGCCGGTGACAATCCGCGAGACATCCAGCAAATCGTCAATCAACTGCGATTGTGATCGAGCGTTGCGCTCGATCGTTTCCAGGGCGTGCGCGAATTGCGGCTCGCGCAGTTTGTTCATGCGCAGCAGGTGGCTCCAGCCGAGGATCGCCGTCAGCGGGGTGCGCAATTCATGTGAAAGCGTCGCCAGGAATTCGTCCTTGGTGCGATTGGCCGCCTCGGCTTCGGCGCGCGCGGACTGCTCGCGAATCAGCATCTCGGCCCGTTCTTCTTCCGCTTGTTTTCGCTCAGCTACTTCCAGCCGCAGTTCGGTCGCGTGATTCTGCGCTTCCGTATAGAGCCGGGCGTTCTCGTAAGCGACGGCCACCTGGGTGGCCAGCGTGGCGGCCAGCCGTTCATCGGCTTCGCTGAAATCTTCGTCGTCAGTTTTATTGAGCAGGTACACCCAGCCTGAGACGCCCAGCGGCGACAGGATCGGGGCGCCGAGAAATGATTGCACGCCATCTGACGCAGACATATTTCCCAGCAACAAATCGTCTGACTCAGTCAGACGCAATGCGCATTGTTCAGTGACGAGAACATCGAGGGCACGCGCGACTTCGGCCGGGATGGCCGCGGGCGAAACTGTTTCTTTGTCGGCGGTGCAATGAAAGAAATAACGAAGTGCCTTGCCGTCGTTGTCCAATATGCCAACCGCGGCTTCGCCGGCTCCGACAATTCGCCGGGCCGACTGGCCGAACTTGGCGAGCACCTGAGTAGGATCGTTCTCCGCGGCCAGTTCCTGGCCCAGATCGATCAGCATATTGAGCCGCGCCAGATTTGCATTCTCGAGTTCGCGGTTCTTCTCTTCCAGCAATTCAGCCTGCTGCTGAATCTCCTGGTTCTTCTTAAAGAGTTCGACGAAGACGGCCACCTTGGATCTCAGGATGTCGGGATCGACGGGCTTGACGATGTAGTCAACCGCGCCCAACGAATATCCGCGGCTGAGATGGCTGGTGCCGGTGGTGTTGGCGGTGAGAAAGATAATCGGGATGTCGTGCGATTTTTCACGGCTGCGAATTAACTCGGCCGTCTCCAGCCCATCGATGCCGGGCATGTAGACATCCAGGAGGACCACGGCGACGTCGTGATCCAGAAGATAACGCAGGGCGTCTTCTCCCGAAGACGCGCGGACGAGGTTTCTGTCCGGCGTATTCAGAATAGACTCAAGCGCCAGCAGATTGGTGGCGCTGTCATCAACCATCAGGATGTTGATGGGCTGCTCTGTTGACTGATGGTTCACCGGCTTTCATCCTGACGGTACAGCCAAACGCGCAGCAGAGAGATCAACTGATCCATGTCCAGCGGTTTGGAGATATAGTCTGAGGCGCCCACCTGCAGACAGTGATCGCGATCGGCTTTCATCGCTTTCGCAGTTAAAGCGATGATCGGAAGCTTTTTGAATTCAGCCATATCACGGATTGCTGTAATCGCTTCATATCCGTCCATTTCCGGCATCATGATATCCATCAGGACGGCTTCGATGCCGGGAGTCGCCTTCAGCAGGTCAATTCCCTCCTGGCCATTCTCGGCGTGGACCACCTTCATGTTATAGGCCTCGAGCGCGCTGGTAAGCGCAAAGATATTCCGCACGTCGTCATCCACGATGAGGACCTTGCGTCCGGCCAGCGCCGGATCTTTTCGATTCAATTGTTCGATCATCCGCCGCTTGGGTTCAGGCAGGTTTGCCTCGACGCGATGCAGGAACAGCGCCGTTTCGGCCAACAGACGTTCGGGCGAGTTAGCTTCCTTAATTATGATCGAAGTAGCGACTTGCTTCAGATGGCGTTCCTCTTTTCGCGTGAGCTCCTTGCCCGTGTAGATAATGATCGGGACATCCGGGCGGCCGTTGGTCTGTAACTTCTCGATCAATTCAAAGCCCGTCATGTCGGGCAGCTTGAGATCGAGCACGACGCAATCGAAGTCTTCCTGTTGCAGCTTGGCAAGCGCTTCCTGGCCGGTGGCCACGGCCGTGGTGTTAACGTCGCCGTTGCCGATCAATTCCACCACGCTCATGCGCTGCACGTCGTCGTCTTCTACCACCAGCAGTTTCCTGGCATTGCGTGACGCGAATGATGCGATAGTGTCAAAGGTGAGCGCCAGGTCTTCGTTCCTGACCGGCTTTTGCAGATGCGTGATGGCGCCCTGGCGCAGCGCTCGCCGGCGATGCTCCTCGACGCTGATGATATGAACGGGGATATGCCTGGTTCGCGAGTCGTGTTTCAGTCGATCCAAAACGGTCCAACCATCACGATCTGGAAGCTTGATATCCAGAGTGATCGCCGCGGGGCTGTATTTGTAGGCCAGCGCCAGCGCCGTATTTCCGGTCGTGGCCACCACCCCCTTAAATCCTTTTCCGCGAGTCAGGTCCAAAAGAATCTTGGCAAAGTTAAGATCGTCTTCCACGATCAGTACAACTCGATCACCCTCTTCGATTTCGTGGCGATCATCCTGAACCGCCGCCGACCCGCTCGACAGCATCGCCTCCTGATTGTCGAAAGTCTCCGCCGGTGTCCAGGCTGCGGCGACCGCTTTGAAGTCGCGCCGCGCGTTCTTGTTTATGGGAACGGCGACGGCCCGGGCCGCTTCATAGGCGCGCGGCAAATACAGGGTAAAGATGCTGCCTTCACCAGGAGCGCTGGTTACGCGAATCTCGCCGCCCAGCAGCCGGGCAATCTCGCGGCTGATCGACAACCCGAGACCGGTGCCGCCGTACTTGCGATTGGTGGTTCCGTCGGCCTGCTGGAAGGCCTCGAAAATGATCCGCTGCTTCTCGGTGGGAATGCCGATGCCCGTGTCCCTGACCGCAAACGCGACTACTTCCGCGGCGCGATTCAGGGTTTCAAGATCGTATTTTTCATCTTTCGGCGCCGGCGCAATCTTCAGCACTACATTGCCTTGCTCGGTAAACTTGAAGGCGTTGGAAAGCAGGTTCATTAGTATTTGCTGCAGGCGCTGGTCGTCAGTGACCACGGTCGGGTTGAGGTTTTCACCAAGCTCGATGAAAAAACCGAGGTTCTTGTCCTGAGCGAGTTGGTGAAAGTTGCGTTCAAGTTGGACCGTGATGTCGTCGATGGAAACATCTGAGACTTCGATGCCCATCATGCCCGATTCGATCTTAGAGAGATCGAGAATGTCATTGATTAACGAGAGCAGGTCCGATCCCGAGGAGTGAATCGTCTCGGCAAATTGGACTTGTTTGTCGGTGAGATTGTCTTCACCGTTTTCTGCCAACTGACGCGAAAGAATCAGCATGCTGTTAAGCGGAGTGCGCAACTCGTGCGACATGTTGGCGACAAATTCCGATTTGTACTTGGAAGTCAAAGCGAGCTGCTCGGCTTTCTCTTCCATCTCCCAACGCGCTTCTTCAACTTCGCGGTTCTTGGCCTCGACTTCCGCCTTCTGCCGCGCCAGCAGCGCCGCCTTGTCCTGCAGCTCTTCGTTGGTCTGCTGCAGCTCTTCCTGCTGGCTCTTCAAAAGCTCTTCCGATTCGCGCAACGACTCGGCCTGTTGCTCGAGCTGTTCGTTGGTCTTCTTCAGCTCGTCCTGCTGGCTCTGTAGCTCGGCGGCCAGCGACTGTGACTGTTGCAGCAGATCTTCAGTCCGGGTGTTGGCCTCGATCGTGTTCAAGACGATACCGATACTCTCTGTTAATTGATCGAGGAAGGTCAGGTGCGTATCGCTGAACGTGTGAAAGGTTGAAAGTTCGATGACGGCCTTTGCTTCACCTTCGAACAAGACCGGGAGCACGACGATATTGTTTGGCGCTGCTTCGCCCAGACCCGAACTGACATGCACATAGTTGTTGGGAACGTTGGTTACCAGAATTCGTTCGCGCTCGAGCGTGCACTGGCCGACCAGTCCTTCGCCCGCATGAAATTCATTCGCCAGGTTCTTGCGTTTGCTGTAGGCGTATCCGCCGAGCAACTTCATTACCGGCTGGCCGTTGTCGCTTTGATTTACATAAAAGACACCCTGCTGGGCATTCACCAGCGGCGCCAACTCGGACAGCACCATCTGAGCCACAGTCTTCATGTCGCGCTGGCCTTGCAGCATTCTGGTAAATCGCGCGAGGTTGGTTTTGAGCCAGTCCTGCTCGGTATTTTTCTGGGTCGTGTCCTTGAGATTCAAAATCATCTCGTTGATGTTGTCTTTCAGGGCCGCGACCTCGCCCTGCGCTTCCACGGTGATAGATCGAGTCAGATCGCCTTTGGTCACCGCCGTCGACACTTCCGCGATCGCGCGCACCTGGTTGGTCAGGTTGGCGGCGAGACCGTTAACGTTGTCGGTCAAGTCGCGCCAGGTTCCGGCCGCGCCCGGGACGTTGGCCTGGCCGCCGAGTTTGCCTTCAACGCCGACCTCGCGGGCGACTGACGTTACCTGATCGGCGAAAGTCGCCAGAGTGTCGGTCATGTTGTTGATAGTGTCCGCCAGCTCAGCGATCTCGCCCTTCGCTTCCACTGTTAGTTTGCGTTTCAAATCGCCGTTGGCCACCGCGGTCACCACCCGAGCAATACCGCGCACCTGATCGGTCAGGTTACTGGCCATCGAATTTACGTTGTCGGTAAGGTCTTCCCAGGTTCCAGCGACGCCGCGCACGTCGGCCTGACCGCCAAGTTTACCTTCGGTGCCGACTTCGCGCGCCACGCGCGTTACTTCCGACGCGAAAGAGTTCAATTGATCCACCATCGTGTTGATAGTGTTCTTCAGTTCGAGAATTTCACCCTTCACGTCCACTGTAATCTTCTTTGAAAGATCGCCGTTGGCCACGGCAGTGGTTACTTCAGCGATGTTACGCACCTGGCCCGTCAGATTGCTGGCCATCGAATTCACATTGTCGGTTAAGTCCTTCCAGGTTCCGGCGACGCCGGGCACGTCGGCCTGGCCGCCCAACTTTCCTTCAGTACCGACTTCGCGGGCCACGCGGGTTACTTCCGATGCAAACGAGTTCAATTGATCCACCATCGTGTTAATGGTGTTCTTCAATTCGAGAATTTCGCCTTTCACGTCCACGGTGATCTTCTTTGACAAGTCACCGTTCGCGACCGCGGTCGTCACCTCAGCGATGTTACGTACCTGGCCGGTCAGGTTGCCGGCCATGAAGTTCACGTTGTCGGTCAGATCCTTCCAGGTTCCGGCGACGTCCATCACCTGGGCCTGCCCGCCGAGACGGCCTTCGGTTCCTACCTCACGGGCCACGCGCGTCACTTCCGAGGCGAACGAGCTCAGCTGATCCACCATCGTGTTGATGGTGTTCTTTAATTCGAGAATTTCGCCTTTCACGTCCACAGTGATCTTCTTCGAAAGATCGCCGTTGGCCACGGCCGTCGTAACTTCCGCGATGTTTCGTACCTGGGCCGTCAGGTTACCGGCCATTGAGTTCACACTGTCCGTCAGATCCTTCCACGTTCCGGCGACTCCCTTCACGTCGGCCTGGCCGCCCAGCTCTCCTTCCGTTCCTACCTCGCGCGCCACGCGGGTTACTTCCGAGGCGAAGCCGTTGAGCTGATCCACCATCGTGTTGATGGTGTTCTTCAATTCAAGAATCTCGCCCTTCACGTCCACGGTGATCTTCTTCGAAAGATCGCCGTTGGCCACCGCCGTCGTCACTTCGGCGATGTTGCGCACCTGACCGGTCAGATTACCGGCCATCAAGTTCACACTGTCGGTCAAATCTTTCCAGGTTCCGGCGACTCCCTTCACGTCGGCCTGGCCGCCGAGTTTTCCTTCCGAGCCGACCTCGCGCGCCACGCGCGTCACCTCGGAAGCGAAAGCGTTAAGCTGGTCCACCATCGTGTTAATAGTGTCTTTGAGCTCCAGTATCTCGCCCTTCACGTCGACCGTAATTTTCTTTGAGAGATCGCCGTTGGCGACAGCGGTCGTAACTTCAGCGATGTTGCGGACCTGGCCGGTCAGGTTGCCGGCCATGAAATTCACGTTGTCGGTCAAGTCCTTCCAGGTTCCGGCGACGCCCATCACCTGCGCCTGGCCGCCAAGCTTTCCTTCCGTACCGACCTCTCGCGCCACGCGCGTCACTTCCGAGGCGAACGAGTTCAACTGATCCACCATCGTGTTGATGGTGTTCTTGAGTTCGAGAATTTCGCCCTTAACGTCTACCGTAATTTTCTTTGAAAGGTCGCCGTTGGCCACGGCGGTCGTGACTTCAGCGATGTTGCGGACCTGGCCGGTAAGGTTGCCGGCCATGAAGTTCACGTTGTCGGTGAGGTCCTTCCACGTACCGGCCACGCCGATTACCTGCGCCTGACCGCCAAGCTTTCCTTCCGTTCCTACTTCGCGGGCCACGCGTGTAACTTCCGAAGCGAACGAATTCAACTGATCCACCATCGTGTTGATGGTGTTCTTCAATTCGAGAATTTCACCCTTCACGTCCACCGTGATCTTCTTTGAGAGATCGCCGTTGGCCACAGCGGTTGTTACTTCAGCGATGTTACGCACCTGGCTCGTCAGGTTACTGGCCATAGAGTTCACACTGTCGGTCAGATCCTTCCAGGTACCGGCCACGCCTTTGACCTTGGCTTCGCCGCCCAGCTTTCCTTCGGTACCGACTTCGCGGGCGACGCGCGTCACTTCCGACGCGAACGAGCCGAGCTGATCGACCATCGAGTTGACGATCTTGACCGTGCGCAGGAACTCACCTTTGAGAGGTCGGCCGTCGACTTCGAGGGTCATGCGTTCCGACAAATCGCCGTTGGCCACCGCGCCGATCACGCGGGCCATCTCACTGGTGGGGCGGGCCATGTCGTCGATCAGCAGATTGGTTGAGTCAACCAGCCTGAGCCACGATCCCGCCGCCGCGGGCACAGTCGCCCGATCCATGATCTTTCCCTCTTTACCCACAACGCGACTGACGCGATCCAGCTCTTTGGCGGTGCGGTCGCTTAACTCAATAATGTCGTTGAAAGTATCGGCAATCTTGCCGGCTTCCCCGGTCCAGTCGCCGGGTAAGCGAGCCGAAAAATCACCCTTCTTAAAAGCCAATAAAGTTTTCAGTAGCAGTTTTGTATTGAGTGAGTCGGTCTTGACGGTTTGGGTTCGCATTGATTTCCCCTTTGAAGGTTTCCAGGTTTACTGAGAACAGCCGGACGTCTTGTTGGACAGCTCACGCCAAGCGGACACGTCTGGGAGACATTCGCCACGAACACGCACAGTCCACGAACGGAGCAACGGACTAACTTAATTGGGGGAAGGAAAAACGCCCGGGGGGACGTTGCTTTCATTAGTATTTATACTTAGCCGGCTGGAATCTGTAAACCCCTTTTCGAGGAAAAGGCCAAAGGGCGTGGAAACTATTTCCTTTGCCAGCTAGCGGGTGGGCCGGCGAGAGCGAGGCTGTTTTGTCGTTTTCTTTAGCGTTTTTGAAAAGAACAGGCACCTTAAGCTTTCGTTTGTGGCATGGACTTCAGGAAGCTCGGATCAAGTGCCTTCGACGCGCAGCGTCGGTATGAGTTTAGCCCGGCGTTTCAACGCCCGGAGCAGGTGGTTAGCCGGTCTCGCTGCCGCGCGACGCAAATACTTCGTTGATCTCTCCCGGCCTTGAAGAGGCTGTCGGAAAAAACCGTCTCTGTGGTTCTCTGTGTAACCTCTGTGCCTCTGTGGTGAATGTTTTCGCAGTAATTTCACCACGGAGACACTGAGCACCACAGAGATTACACAGAGAAATATCTTTTTCCGACAGCCTCTGAACAGCCTCTGAAAGGCCGGGCTAAATTCACCTCCACGCTACGCGTCGAAGATTAGCTTTCTTCATATGACGTTCCTCTCAATTGCTCCACTTCGTCGGCTGCCGATCCCAGCGATGCTCGCTGAACTCAGCCAGAAGATCGTCAGACAGCCGCCCGACGTCACTCGTCGCGATGTTCGAGTCGACATGCGACAGTTTGCGCATGCCGGGAATGATCGTGCTGACAACCGGGTGGCCGAGAATGAAACGCAGAGCCATATCGGGCAGGTTGATTCCAGCGCGCTCCGCGATCGGTTTGAGGGCGTCGGCGCGTTCGACACTGGGAATCAAGTTCTCAGGGACAAAGTAAATGTTGCGCCAATCACCCTCGGGCCACTTGCTGTCTTTGGTGAGCGTCCCCGTCAGAGAGCCTTCGTCAAACGGCACGCGGGCAATCACGGCCACGTCCATCTCGACGCAGGCCGGAAAAAGATCGTCTTCCGGATTTTGATCGAAGATGTTGTAGATCACCTGGACTGAATCGATCAGACCGCTGCGCACCGTGCGCACGCCGTTCCAGGGTTCCCAGCGATTGATGCTGATGCCGACAGCTTTGACTAATCCAGCACTGCGAAGCTCGTCCATCTTCTTCGCCCAACGATCGTCCTCAACCCACGTATCCTCCCAAACGTGAAATTGGATCAGATCAAAGCTCTCCAGACCGGCGTTCTCCAGGCTGCTGTGAACGTACTTTTCGATGTGTTCAGGAGGGAAGACGTCATCGAGAGTCGAGCCGCGGCGGCTGGGCCATTGAAGATTCTTGGGCGGGATCTTGGTTGCCGTATAGAGTTTCTTGTTGCGGTTGGCGCGAATGATCTGGCCCAGCAATTTCTCGCTGTGCCCTTCGCCATAGGCCCAGGCTGTATCGAAAAAATTGCAACCCAGATCGACGGCGCGTTGCAGGGCCGCGAGCGACTCTTCATCCTCTGAGCCGGTCCAGCCTCCCATGCCCCACATGCCATAACCGATTTCGCTGACTTGCCATTTAGTGCGACCAAAGCGTCGATAGTTCATGATTTTGTGACTACCTCAAACTCCTTTGCGCCTTCCGATCTCACTTCGGCCTTGGCGTGAAATGAATTTCCAGGTTTCCCGCAAAGGCGCAAAGAAAAAGCTTAAGGCGCGAAGACTTGATCTCTCAAAGATCAACCGTGTCATAGAGCGGTGAATTGGAATTTACTAAGCTTCATGAGCGGCGTTACTTCTAAACGATCTGAATCGAGAAAGCAATAACATTTCGGCGAGAGACGGCAGGCAATAGATTCACTTTCCCCCGCAGCCCGCCCTTGACTGTGGTAGACTGCCCGTCTAAAGAAATGAGTCCGAGGTGCAGCTCACATTACTCTCCTGATGGCATCGCGCACACGTGCCGGTTAAGCAGTCAACAAAAATTATCGCTTTCCAAGTTGGAGGTCGTCATGAAAAGTTTTTTCTCTCGTTTCCTGCTAATGATCGCTTTGGCATTAGTCGCGAGTCTGCCCGTCTTAGCCGACACGATTCGCCTCAAGGACGGCAGCGTTATTCGCGGCCAAATCGTCAGTTTCAGGAATGAACAGTTCACGATTGTGGTGGGCAGTGGCGCGCGTGGACGCAAGAGCCAGATTACCGTCTACATGGAAGATGTCGAATCGATCGATTTTGACACCACCGGTAATGCGAACAACTCCAGCGGTCCCAACAACGACACGACCAACAACACTCAACCCGTCTATCAGCCGCCGGTAAACAACCAACCGGTAAACAATCAGCCGACCTATACTCCGCCAGTTTCAAATAATCAGTCGCCGACGTTCTTTACGGTCAACGTGCGGGTCCGGTCGGATAACACGAGTAACGGTTGGACCAACACCGGCCTGGTGGTGCGCCGCGGCCAGCGGGTGCGCATTACTGCTTCAGGCAGAGTGAACCTGGGCAACAATCGGTTTGCGACTCCCGATGGTCTGGCTAATATTCCCGACCGCGACAAGCTGATGCGTAACCAACCAACTGGCGGCCTGATCGCGGTAATCGGTGACGACAACGACGACTTTATTTTCGTAGGCCGCAGCCGTGACTTTGTGTCGCAGCGCGACGGAGTCCTGTTTCTGGGCGTGAATGAAGGCAATCTGAGCGACAATTCAGGATCATTCGAGATAGTTATCGAGGCCGAGGCCGCAAACCCACGATAGCTCCGCTAGTGGCACAGACTTCAGTCTGTGATGTGAGAAAGGATCCCCAGACTAAAGTCTGTGCCACTAACTGCGCCCTCGGGAAACTTCCCTCCATAACCTCGCATCAGAACTCGCAGGCCGTCACTCAATAGCTTGACCGCGCTTCCGCGCGCGCCATATAGTCGCTGCTAGCTGAATTCGGCCCGCCTCAAAAAACTGAAAGAAGGTCCAGAGTTAAACCTTCAGGTTGTCCCCATCGGCAGACAAGCTAAAGCTTGAACTCTGAATTTCGCTAAAGGATCGTCATTATGAAAAGCATTTTTCTTTGCCGCCGTCTCTTCGTTCTAATCCTCGGGATCGCATTTTCGTTTGGCTCCGTACAGGGCGTTTCGGTGATGGCGCAGGCGCGCCGCCAGCCGCCCTCGTCCGATCAAAAGAAGAACAAACGCCCGACCGAAGGCCAGACCGACGAGAAGAAGGAAGAACCACTGCCGCCTGAGCTGGTGGGCAAACCACAAGAGGCCGAGAAGCTGAGTGTGACGACTAATCTGGTCAATGTGGACGCGGTCGTCTACAACAAAAAAACGGGCCAGCCGACACTCAATCTCAAGCAGCCGAATTTCGCGATCTTCGTTGACGGCGTGCAGAAGGAAATCACAAACTTCGCGACTCCGGAAGCGCCGATTACTGTCACGCTGGTGGTCGAATACAGCAAGCTGGGCGAGATGCTGGGCTTGTATGGAAACGGCGGCATGGAGGCCGGCCAGTTAGAAGTGATTCGGCCCATGGCGATGTTCCTGTCGCAATTCATCACGCCGCAGGACTACGTATCGGTGATTGCTTATGATATGCGGCCTACGCCTTTGACGGATTTCACCAATAACCCGCAACGAATTCAACAGACGATCACCCTGCTACTGCGCAACACTCCGGCGTTCACCGAAACGAATCTCTTCGACGCGCTCAAGCTGACGCTGGTCGGCGGCCGCGCGGACTCAGTTGTGCTCGAGGATTCAAAGCAGAGCAAATCCGACTATGCGGGAATGGTTGCGGTGCCCGGCGGACGCCGGCGCGCGGTGCTGTTGGTATCTTCCGGATTGGATACTTTCAGCAAGATCAATTTCGATCAGGCGCGCAAGGTCGTGCAGAATTCCGGGATTCCAATTTACATTGTCGGCACGGGCAACATGTTTATTAAGAAGTTTGGCGATCAGATGGATCCGGGCCGAGGCTCAAACATTCGCGGAATTCCAATCGATCGAATGACCTTCCTGCAAGCCGCCAACACGCTAACCACTTTTGCAAAGGAGAGCGGCGGCAGTTTCTTTCCGGTCACGTTCGAAGGCGAGCTGCCGGCCGTGCTGGGATCGATCAATGCCATGCTGCGCAGCCAGTACAGTCTCGGATTCAAACCCTCCGATGTGGCGGACGGCAAGTCGCACAAGATCGTCGTAAAGGTCGATGTCGACGGCGACGGACAGTATGACGACAAGGCCTATGTCGTGAAAGCGCGCGAAGTTTACAACGCGCCTAAGCCGGATGCGGGTAGCAGTAAGGCAGGTGGCGGGAAGCAGTAGGGAAGAGTAAGCAGTAGGCAGTAAGCAGTAGGCAGAAAAAAGCAGAGACTTGGTTTTTCCGGGTTTCTGCTTTTTCTTTGTGATTACTAAGATTGATCTGAACACTCAACACCTGAGCCCCGTAGTCACTGCTCACCGATGGATGCTTGCCCCAGCACAGGGGCCGCGTGTAAAGTACGGCTTGTCTATCCCGCATTCTCCCTCGTTTTACCAAACTAAGTCGGAGGTCAGTAACTGATGTCCAGCGAACGCATAGACCCTGTTGAGGCTGCCGCCGCGGTTGAGTATCCGGATCGCGTAGGATTCACCCCGGACAATCCATATCTTGAGAACTTCCGGCCTTACATACCCGCGAGCGCTCATCTGCGCGAGCTGACGATCATACCGCTGATCATTGGCACGTTTTTGGGCATGGTGTTTGGCGCTTCATCGCTTTACCTGGTCCTGAAAGTTGGACTCACAGTCAGCGCTTCGATTCCGGTCGCAGTGATCTCGATCACCGTCTTCCGAGTTCTCTCCAAAATTCCGGGAATGCTTCGGCGCATTCTGGCCGTTGCCCTCTTTCTGTTGGCGGGTGTCGCGATTTACCTCACTGTGACAGCGGGCCTGTCGACTATCTGGATGTCAGGCGTCATCGCGATGATCGTCGCGGCGGCTGCATTGCTCATATGGATCGTACTGTTCGCTGAAGACGCTACGATCCTTGAAAACAACATCGTGCAAACGGCGGGTTCGGCGGGAGAGTCGATTGCTTTCGGCGTCGGCGTAACCATGCCCGCGATCATGATCCTGGGGCTGGATCTGGAAATCACGCGCGTGATGCTGGTGGCGCTGCTGGGCGGACTACTCGGCATCTTGATGATGATCCCTTTGCGGCGCGCGCTCATCGTCGCCCAACATGGTTACCTGAAATATCCGGAAGGAACGGCGTGCGCGGAAGTCTTGAAGGCTGGCGCCTCCGCCGAATCGCGGGCCGCGGCTGCAAAGGGATCGTCGCAACACGCCGGAGCCGTGGATGAAGCAGAAAGCACTGGAGCGAAAACCATCTTCGCCGGATTGGGCGTCGGCTTTCTGTACCAGGTTCTGATGACGGGCTTGAAAGGTTGGAAGGACACGCCGGAAAAGATTTTTGGCGCGCCTTTCAAAGCCGGCTCGATCTCGGCAGAGATTTCTCCCGCGTTGCTCGGCGTTGGTTACATTATTGGTCCCAGAATAGCTTCGATCATGTGCGCCGGCGG
>JAWVEM010000292.1:0-2743 GCA_033856735.1 Blastocatellia bacterium | reverse complement strand
AACAGCAACGCGAGTTCAGCGAGCAGCAACGACAATTTCAACGCCGGATCCGACAACAGCGGCCCATCGATCAAAACGCGAGAGCCGGACAAATACTCGGCGACGCTCGTCTTCAGCATCGAAACTGAGGGCGGTGACAAAGCGATTGGTATTCCATCGCTGAGTATGCAAGTCGCCCGCAACGGTGATGATCGACGCCTGGAATTCAAACTGCCCGATGGCTCGCCGTTGATCTATCTCGATCACGACAATCATCATTACGTAATCCTGCCGGCGCGAAAGCAGTACGCCGAGCTGACCCAGGAATCGACCGGCGTACAATTTCACAAGTTGATCACCCCCGGGCAATTGGTTGAGGACCTGAAAAAGCTTAAAGGCGTCGAGCGGGTTGGCGAAGGACCGATCAATGGCCGCAATGCCGAGAAATATCGCTATAGCACCTCGACAAATACGAACACGAAAGTCGGTGAAGTAAAAGCCGAAGCATTTGTTTATGTCGATAAAGAAACCGGCCTGCCCCTGCGCGCTGAGATGCTGGCGGAAAGTTCCGGCGATGTTAAGGGCGTGAAAGCTGCACGTGTCGTTTCAGAGATGCGGGACATCAAAACTGACGTTGCGCTCACGTTGTTCGAACCGCCGGCTGGATACGAGCAGGTGGCGCCTGAGAAAGTGCGGCAGCAAATCGATGCCCTCACCAGCGCGGTAGCGTCGATCTTGAAGGCGATGATGGCCAGCGCCGTCAGTTCGACGTCTCCAACACCCGCGGCGTCGGTAAAACCATAATGATTAGAAATATTCTGATACTGATTGGCGGGCTGTTACTGGGCGCAATAGCGACCGCATACTTTTTGGGCGCGACGAAGGGGCACGCTCTGCCGGGCGTGCTGGTGAAGCCGCCCGATCAGGGCGCCGATACGTCAGCAACGGTGGCAGTGACAGTAGACGAAAAGTTTTTCGCATCGCTGCTGGGCACGATCTTTCACCAGCTCGGGCCGCCCCAACTCAAACTTTCGCAAAATCAAAACGAGGATCCGCGGGAGCCACAGATCCGGCAGGTGGCTTTTCAAACTTCATGCAGCGATGTGCTCGTGCTTAACGAGGAAGGCAACGGCGTTAAGACCGGAGTGCGTTTTACCGGCGGCAAGATTACCGCCCCGCTGGCTTTCACCGGCAGTTACAGCGTCTTAACCAGGTGCGTGCAGTTTAAAGGCACGGGTAAAGCCACCGTCGATCTTTCGTTCGATTCTGCGCGGCAGACAGTGTTTGGACAGTTGAATGTCGAGGACGTAACGCTTGATGACGTGCCGCCGATTATCAGCAGTTTAGTCACGGCGTTCGTGCGCAAGACAATCGCCGAAAAGCTAAACCCGTTCGAGGTGCTGCAGGTTTCGCAACTGGCCCTCTCGCTCAAGGTCGAGGCGAGCGCCGGACTGGTCAAGGCCCACATCAAGGACGTTCGTGCCGAAGTTCAGGAAGGGGCGCTGAAGCTCTATTTGACCTATGACTTCAGTGCTGAAAAGAAGTAACGCAAACCGAGGCTTGCTTCCTGGTCTAGAGTTCAAGCTTTAGCTTGTGGCCGGCAAACAGCAACCTAAAGGTTGAACTCTGAACCCAAACTGAACCGCTAACCCAACATCCATCCTTTCGCTTCGCACGCGCGGCCGCAAGAAAATAATTTCAGGCATGAAACGTTTTGCCTTCCGTTCCCATTCACCCACCGAAGAAGGGAACCAGCGCTCCTGTTGCAGGAGACGCCAATACGAACGGAGAACAATCATGACTAAAAAACCTTTTGCGATAGTGCTGCTGTCGTTGACACTCGCGGCTTGCGAGCCGAGCACCGACAACAACTCGAATGCCAAGCCAAATCCGCCGGCCGCGGCTACGCCGGCCCCGGTTACGCCTTCGCCCGAACCGAGCCTGTCGGTCAAGCCACAGGTCAAAGCCGGAGACAAAGTCAAAATCACGATCAATGGAACCGCTACTGATGCTACCGTGGTCAGCGTCGACGAAAAGGCCGGTAAGGTCACGGTCAAGGTGCAGGGCCAGAAAGAAGATAAGACAGTCGCCATCGCCGACGTAATAAAGGAGTAGAGTGCGACAGCGATCCGGTTCGCTGAGAGCGGACGGAGACGAGGGCAACTCTGATGGGTTGTCCTCATCCAACTCTGCAAGTGGCACAGACTTTAGTCGGTGATTTCAAAGCATGGCTCCACGACTTAAATCTCTGGCACATTTGTCGATGGTGTAATCCAAAGCGGTGTCGCGCTATGCTTGCCACCGCACTCCAAAGATATGTCGCCCGCGAAAACACTCCGCATACTCAAGCAGGAAGAATTTGATCGGCTGCTGGAGTGGCTCGCTCCTGATCCGGGGTTGGCCGGGCTGATTTATGAAAAGATTCGTTGGCGTCTGGTGGCGATCCTGGCTTCGCGCGGTTGTACGTGCCCGGAAGAATTGGCTGATGAGACCATCGATCGGGTGGCGCGCAGAGTAATCGAAATTCAGGATTCATACGTGGGCGACAAAGCCATTTACTTTCTGGGCGTCATGAACAACGTGCACCACGAATACCTTAAGCGGCCGGTGCTGCCGCGTTTGCCGGAACCTGACGACGACGGGGAAGCAAAAGAAAGGACCCATCTCTGCTTAGAAAAGTGTCTGGACAAGCTGGCGCCGAATCCGCGCCGGATGATCGAACAATATTACGCGGCGGACAAACGAGCGAAGATCGATTTGCGTA
>JAWVEM010000291.1:0-4558 GCA_033856735.1 Blastocatellia bacterium | reverse complement strand
AACCTCGCGAGTGTGGGCATCAAAGTCACGTTGGTCACGACCATCGTCAATACCGTCAACAACGACGGCATCGGCGCGATAGTCGAGTTCGCGGCGAAGAACATCGACAAGGTACAGACGATCGCATTCCAACCGGTTTCCTTTACCGGACGTGATGAAGATGTGCCCGATGCGGTGCGCATTAAGCAGCGCTACACGCTCGCGGGCATGACTCACGATCTGAAGGATCAACTCGGCGGACGTTTGCAGCCTTTGCGTGATTGGTATCCGCTGTCTTCTTATTCCGCATTCACCAGCGTAATGGACATGTTGCAGGGCGCCGATGCGCCCTGGGGATGGTCGTCGTGCAATTGCCACCCGAACTGCGGCATCTTTACTTTGATCGTAGTCAACAAGAATACGGGCGCCTACTCGTCGCTGTTCGACTTCTTTAACTATGAGCAGTTCATGAAAGACGTCGCAGTGATCACCGACACCGCGCGCGGCAAGAAGCTTTCGTACGCGCAACTGGGTATGGCGATCATGCGCAACTTTGACGCGACCCGCGCACCCGAGGGCTTTCCGATTTCGCAGATCATCAATCTCTTCAAACCGTCGTCGACCAACTCGAGTTCGGATCGCAACGATCGAATGAAAGCAAAAGTCGGCGGCGACACAAGCGACAATTGGCGCGTGTTGTGCGTCGAAGGCATGTGGTTCCAGGATCTTTTCAATTACGACTTCCGCCGCACAGAGATGTGCGTGATTCCTTACGGCACGCAGGAAGGCGAGATTTCATTCTGCGCCTACAACACCGGCGTCGGTTGGCGGCAGATAATCGAGAACATGCACAAGACTGCCAACTTGGCTGAGTGGTACGAGCAGAACGAGCGCCATGCGGTATACGCGGCCGGCCACAATGTGCCGGGCATCTCAAAGAAGCATTCGTTGAGTTTGCCGATCGTGAACGCCATCATCGAAGACGACAGCAACGGGCAACCCGCGCATGTTTCTCCGTATCTGATTGAAGATCAAGACGAAGAGCTCCTAACAGTCTAACCCGCGATTCAAAGCGGTTCCATGATTTCCGAAAGTAGCTCCGTTAGGGCTTGGCAAACGCGCCAAGCTCGGTTCTCTCCTCCGCTTTCTATTCTCTCTTCGGTCCACCTAAAAGGAGAAAACAATGAAGACAGTGATGAGAATTACTGCGCTGGCCGCGTTCTGTTTGGTCCATGCCCCCTCCGCTCTTCCGCAACAGAAGACGGCTTTGAAAGACAACCGGACCGAGCAGATTCAGATCTCTGCGCCTGCTCCGGCGCCCAAACCACCGCTTGCATTTGGCTTGGTCGAAGACACCCCGGTGAGAATCAGATTAGCTCGAACCATGTCCTCCAAAGATGCAAGAGTTGACGAGAGAGTGGATTTCGAGGTCCTTGAGGACATCAAGGTGCGGAACGTCGTCGTCGTTGAACGAGGAGCCCTGGCGATAGCCACGGTCACTGAAGCACACCCGAAACGAAGAATGGGACGCGCCGGAAAGCTCCATATGAACATCGACTATGTTCGGCTGGTTAACGGAGAGAAGGTGCTACTGCGCGCAGTGAAAGGCGGTAGCGGTGGAGACCATATCGCAGCGATGACGGGCGCGATGGTTGCCACCAGCCTTGTATTCTTTCCGGCAGCACCGTTCTTTCTTTTCCTGCACGGCAAGGACATAACCATTCCGAAGGGAACCGAGGTGACGGCGTATGTGGCGGCGGATACGCCGCTGGACCCTACAAAGTTCAACAAGCAATCGGCTGCGGGGACTCGAGCTCGCCCAAGCTCGGCGACTCGGTCTCCAGTCTCTCTTCAGTAGCGTTTGATTCTATTCGGGCGAGCGCCTCGTAGACAGTTGGTTCATAAGGAACTGCTCGTCTGTTCACAGTAAGAAAAATGCGTGGCCAAACAAGGTCACGCATTTTGCTTTTGTCCAACCGAAAATTCACGACCACGGTCGAATGGAAGGGCTTGCACTTGCCAAAATGTTTCTCCGGCACTCGGCTTGCGCTAAGGGTCGATCCAAATCACTTTTAAGGGAGAAACTCCGCTTGAGAAATCTGATTTCACTAATGTTAGCAGCGATTCTCTTACAGTCGACGATTTTGGCCCAGAGTCCGCTGGTCCCGGCCGACGCAGCAAAACTAGTCCAGGAGTCGCAAACCGTTTCCGACACCGGCACATCAACGCAACCGGACAATCGCGAGGTCAAACTCGCCGCAGGAACATCCATGGAAATCGAATCGGCTTACACCGTCAGTTCGCTGAATCTGAGACCGAACGATTACTTAAGTTTTCGTGTGCTGATTCCGATTAAGGTCGGTGGCGTCATCGTGATTCCAGAGAAAGCGCTGGTGACAGGGCGCATCGTAGAAGCGAAGCGCGGTGGGCATTGGGGCAAAGCCGGGAGGCTCTCGTGGACTATGATGGATGTAATTGCGGTTGACGGCACCCGTGTTCCGGTACAGGTGCAGAAGGATCTTTCCAGCGGTCGCGAAGGGATTAAAGGAACAAGTCACGGCGGTCAGGTAGCCACCGAAATGGTAGTGTTCGGCGCATTAATGTTTGCATTCGCGCCTTTGGTATTGATGAGCGGTTTCAAACGCGGAGAAAATGCCGTGCTGCCGGAAGGCAAACGCTTCATGGTCTTCGTCCAGGCTGACACCGTTGTCAAAGTGCCAAGCGAGCGCTAGATCGATTAGGAAGTTTCGTAAGGGCCTGCGCCTGAACGAGTTTCAATCAACGCTTGCTCCTGAGGGCGAACACCAACACCAGAGCGATCACAAACACCGTTACGATCAGCACGGTAAACAGGGTTGCCGTGACTCCTCCTGCGCTAAAGCTAATTCCAACGGCGCCTGACGGCACGAACCGCGTGCCGATCAAAGAAAGAATCGCAAGGGCGCCACAAACGGCTAATACTATCAACAGGCGTTCGGCCAGAGTGTGTCGAGTCATCGCGCTCCGTTCCGCAAGGTCTTCGACTCAGTAAAGCGAATGCACTTTTATCATCATTGACTGCTCACGTCATCTTGTCTGATTCAAACACAAAAAAACCGGCGCAGCTTCTTAGGGCCACGCCGGTTTAGACAACCTGCATTGCTTTGTCTTTAACGGTTCGGAGTCGGTGGTGGCGCACCCTCTGGTACGACCCACAGTTCAAACAGCCAATCCTCTCGCGGTGGGCCCATGATAATGACCACGCGGTGCGTATCGATGCCTCGCGAGTTGACCAGGTAGTCCGAAATCCGCTGAGCGCGTGCTTGCGCATCGTTCGGTTTCGCGCGCCGCGACGGATAGACGATGACATAGCCTTGCGATCCGGGCTCGCTCTGCAACTGAATTGCGTAGTTATCGAGCCGTGCCTTTTCGTCGTTGCGAGCGATGTCATAGTACTCGTCAAACTTCCGCGGCTTGTTCATGATCGGGATAGATACCGAACAGCTTGCCGGGCAAGGCATGCCAAAGCCGGTAATGTCGACACTGGCGCGCACAGTCTGACCGGCGAGGCCGTTGGTATCGACCGTGATGCTCGGAGTGCCCTGGCCACTGATGATGCGGCCTGCTGAGATGGTCCAGTTGTAGCCAGGCGTGATGTTTGGCGTACCACCGCTAACGTTCGCCGTGAACGTTACGGGCGCGTTTTCAGTGCCGGCCTCAGGACATGAAACGTTCACGGTCGGACAAACCGGGGGCGGAGGCGGTGGTGGTGGACAATCAGTAACGACGATCGACACCGATGAAAACGCGACACAGTTAAGGGCGCGGCCGTCATCAACCTCAACGAAGGCCTGGTAGACGCCTGGTTGGGCTCCAGCCAGATCCCAAGTGGTATTGGCTCCCTCGCCCCTGAGTCTGCCGCCAGACGTGGTCCACTTATAACGCAGCGCAGCGCCGTCAGGGGAACTCGCCGTGGCGACTAGACGGATGCGGGCTGATTCGTCATTGCAAGCTTTGATCATCGAAGAATCAGCAGCCAGAGAAAGGGACGGTGGTCCCGAGGTCCGCTCATATCGCTTCCGCTTTTGAGCATTTACGTTTGCCGAAGCAAACACCAACATCGCGCCGGCCAGCGCGAGAGCGAGGCCAAACCAAAGACTCTTTCGAGACATCATCATTTACCCTTTCATATGGCGTAGCCGGGCAACAGGCCACGCCCTTGGTGCGATTTTCAAGGAGTTTAGACTCCCATCACTCTGAAATCCAGAGACAACTATCAAGTAAAACAGCCAATGGCAAGGGGTTTCCAATGGTAATCGCGCAATTCTAAACAAATCCTCGGGCGCAAGGTATCAGAAGCCCGCGCGTCAGCAAGGGCTCCGCCCGGCGATGAGCCCTCCCTGACGCTAGGGCTTCTGACACTTACGCTTGACCCGCCTGGCACTACTCGCTGTAAAGTCTAGGCATGCCAGTCGTCCGCGTGCGCTTGCCGGCGCGAAAAAGAAATTACGAAATCAAGATTGGTGCGGGCTTGATCTCAGCGTTGGGCCGCGAAGCGCGCGCCGTGCTGGGGCCACAATCAAATCGAGCCGCCCTGATC
>JAWVEM010000290.1:0-5792 GCA_033856735.1 Blastocatellia bacterium | reverse complement strand
TATCAGTCGGGCTGCATCGTTGTGTCCGCGGCCAACAACCTTCCTTACCCCAGCTATCCTTCGATCTTTTCCTCCTCGGTTGTCTCGGTAGTAAAAAGGCCTGGTGGAGATCCGTTCAATTTCGGTTACCGGTACGGGCAAGTCATCGAACTCGTCGCGCCGGGCGTAGAGGTGACGACGACCTGGCCGGGCGGTGGTTATCGTCAACTCACCGGCAACAGCTTCGCCTGTCCATATATGGTCGGCATCATCGCATTAATAAAGGAGGCGCATCCTAACCTGACGCCTTTTCAGGTTAAGTCGATCCTCTACACTGTTGCTCAGCGCAACCGCGAGAAAGCGGCCGCGCTCGCCCAAAGCAACAATACCGGTACTCCGCCGGCAGCAGACGTTCCCAGGTAGCAACCCTCGGCGCCCTCGACGAATTCTTTGGCAAAAACGGCGCGTGGTCCGCGTCCCCCAGACAGTGGGGAAGGATAATTCATGTGTCGGGAGTCCGACCGTCAGGGAGTGCATTTCTAGTGACAGGCCCTCCCTCACGGTCGGGCTTCTGATACTCAATTATTGTTCGCGAGGCTCTTTGCCAATATAATGTGCGAACTTTGCCAGACAGTCGCACTCGTCCCGATGCCAGGTTAGCCGAACAGTTTCTTTTTAATCTGGCGGCATGCGCGCCGTACGTGGATTCTGTCCACGCCCAGTGCGCGCAGGCCCATCCGGATTTTGGCTTGTTGTTGCCAGACTTTCGCGAAGCGGTCAACCGAGCCGTAGGTAAATATCTGGGCTCGCTGCCGGTCACGCCCTCGATAGAAGATATTCTCTGGTTCATTGAACAACTTCAGGATCGCGATCTGTACCTCGCGCTTGCCTGCAGCCAGGGTAACGAACAAGCCTGGTGGGAATTTGATCGCCAGTACCGTTCGTTCATTGAACGCTGGGCCCGTCACCTCGTGCGCAGTGATTCGGATGCGGATGAAATTATCGACTTTGTCTACGTCGAACTGCTGGGAACCAGAATCGTCGATGGCGTACGGCAGTCGAAGTTCAGGACCTATTCGGGACGCGGCACCCTGAAGGGATGGCTGCGGACCGTCATGTTGCATGCTGTCGTCGATCTGTACCGCGGGCGCAAGGATGAAATCTCTCTGGAAGAATGGTCGGGCAGTGCTGAAGAAACGCGTGAGCTGCATACCTCTCCCGACGCGACTCGTGGGGCCGAGGACTCAATGCTGGTGAATGTAGTGCGCGAACGCTATCGGACCGCGACCACGACTGCGTTGGATCAGTCGTTGGCGGCCCTGGACGCTCATGAGACGCTGCTGTTGCTCTACTATCACGTGGAAGGATTGAAGCTGCGCGAGATCGCCCGCATAGTCGAGCAGCCGCGATCGCCCATCCGGCGCTGGTTCCAGCGACAGTCCAAATTGCGGCTCGGTCAATCGCCGGGCCGGGTCCACGAATCGACGGTGATGCGTTGGCTGGAGAAGGTGTACAAGAAAGTTTCGGATCATTTTCACGCGGAATTGGCGAACAAGCACGGATTGAATCCGGCGGAAATCGAGATTTGCAAGACGATTGCCACCGAAGATCCGGCGCAGAACGTGCAGCTTGGTGCGCGCGTTACCAACAGCGAAGTCATCAATCCTGAAGAGGCGGAATGGCGGCGAACCGAAGGAGCCCCGTGACGGAAAAAGTGACGGAAACAAAAGGCGCAATGGAGATTCGCCACCTAATCGATCAGCGTCTCAAGGCGCGTGCCTCGGATGAGTCAGCGGTTCCGGCGGACGCACATCTTGATGATGATGCGATCTGCGCCTTTGTCGAGGGCCGGCTCGTAGAGACTGAAGCAGCCCCATTGATATCTCATCTGATCCTGTGCTCATCCTGCCGTCATGCGACGGCCCTGTTGCTTCGGGTTGAGTCTCAGTTCAAGCCTGAAGATGATCCAACTCCCGATGAGAGTCCGGGAAGAGTTGGCCTGCTGCTCGAACGACTGGCTGCCGGTTTTACTCCCTCGCTTGAAGAAGATGCTGTCTTTGCTTACCAGGACCCGGAACCTGATCGGAACGCGGAATCAGTTGGTCAAGAGCCCCCCGAAAAACCTGAAGACGCCAGGTGAGTGTGCTTCACCCCGTTTAGGGGTGACATGTTTATAGAACGCGTGCATTCTCCTCTGGCTCCGTTCGAAGGAGCGGGTGGATTCTTGAACGGAAAACAGGGTAGTTGTTTCCCGCTCCTTCGAACGGAGCCGGGGGCGGGTCGTAATCGATTCTATAAACATTTCACTCTACCGGAGTGAAGGTTTCTCAGATTGACGGCTTTAGGAAATACAGTCGTACGTTGCTGGGTAGGCTCGATGCGGCTCAATCAGCGACAGTCCACTGATTCAAATGTGAAAGAAAGACTGCTCGGACTGAGAGGCCGGAAGATTCATCTGAAAAAGTTTGGTAGGGCTTAACTCCATCCAGCCTTACCACCTGCACCTCGCCGTTTACGAAACGAAAGTCGCCGGTCATATTCGTAAAGGGAATTCCTTGTTCGTTATACCCGTGCTCGGGCTCGATGTAATCAGAGTGCAGGCGAATTTTCCACTCCGGCGCTGACAATTGAGATGGCCGTGTTTCAGTGCGCACATGGCCCTCCATGTCTCCGACCAGAGCGGCGGTGTCATTGAATGCGAGCAAGAAATCCATAGCCTTGATCCTCCGGGACCACCAAACAATAGGTGAAGTCCCGCTGTCCGTCAAACCACGCCGCCGACACAAAACGGTATTTAGAGTACCGACTTTAGTCGGGCTTTCGAGTTAATGCTGGGACTGCGGACGTCCCGTCCGCACCGCGTCGAAGCCGCGAAGTCCTCCTCCTCTTCGCGATGAAACCGTGCCGATTGATTCGTTCGCACTGCGCGCTCCCAGCAAAAAGGGGCGTTCTGATTTGAACCTGAACCACTACGAACGAGCGGATTCACTTGCGCGATGAGTTTACCGAGTGGCAACATTGCGTCGTTTTGAGATCAGGTACCGCTTCGGTTCTGACCTCATCCTGGTAAGCGCGGATGAAAACCAGAAAAGAGAGTTCTGCTAGCGTGCGGGCCGGTGTCGACACCGGCGGGACGTTCACCGACTTTGTTTTTGCAGCGGGCGGTGAGTTGCGGATTTTCAAACTCGCATCGACCCCGGATGATCCTTCGCGCGCCATCAACGAAGGCTTGCAACGCATTGCGGCTGAAACGGGTTCGTCGGTGGTTCGGATAGACGTGGTGCATGGCACAACCGTGGGGACCAACGCGTTGCTGCAACGTCGCGGAGCGCGGGTCGCTCTCGTGACCACAGCGGGCTTTGAAGATGTGATCGAGCTTGGACGGCAAGCGCGACCGGAACTTTACAATCTGAATGCGGTAAAGCCGTCGCCCCTGGTTCCCGACGAGCTAAGGTTCGGCGTGAGGGAACGCATCGCGGCGTCGGGCGAGGTGCTCGAATCACTGCGCGCAGAAGACCTGGGAGAACTGGCCGCAAGACTGAAACAGTCAGGCTGCGAAGCGATCGCGGTGTCGCTGCTGTTTTCCTTCGCTCATCCGGAACACGAAGAAAGAATCGCGCGAGCGCTCAAGCCGTTGGACGTGCCGCTTTCTATCTCGCACCAAATCCTGCCCGAATATCGCGAGTACGAACGCACCTCAACCGTCGCGGTAAATGCTTATCTGCAACCTTTGATGGGCCGGTATCTCCGGCGCTTAACTGAAAACGCCAACTCGGCCAAGAGTTCCAAGAACAAAGATCAAAGATCAAAAATTAGTCTTCGAGTGATGCAATCATCCGGGGGAAGCATTTCTGCCGATGCAGCTGCGAATGAACCGGTGCGGACAATTCTTTCCGGTCCAGCGGGTGGCGTCGTCGGCGCATTGCGCGCGTGCCGGACAGCCGGCTTTGAAAACATCATCACGTTCGACATGGGCGGTACATCAACCGATGTTGCCCTGTGCGATCGCGAAGGGATGCGCCTGACCAGTGAAGCAATCGTCGCGGGAATACCCGTCGCGGTCCCGATGATGGACATTCACACCGTGGGCGCCGGCGGCGGATCGATTGCCCGTATCGATGAAGGAGGTTCGCTGCGCGTGGGTCCGGAATCCGCGGGCGCTGAGCCGGGCCCCGCGTGTTATGGACGATCGCTGCTGCCGACGGTGACGGACGCGCACGTGGTGCTGGGTCACTTTCCGGGCGCGGGCCTTTTGGGCGGGGAGTTCAAGCTTGATGAAGCGCGCGCCCGCGAAGCTCTCAACAAACTTGCCGCGGACATGAGCGACGCGGCCCATCGTAAGGTCAACATCTTTCAAGCTGCGCAGGGCGTGCTCGATGTGGTCAATACAAACATGGAGCGCGCGCTGCGTTACGTCTCGGTTGAGCGCGGCAACGATCCGCGCGAATTTACTTTGGTGCCTTTCGGCGGCGCCGGCAGTTTGCACGCGGTGGCGCTCGCCCACGCGTTGCGGATTCCGCGCATACTGGTGCCGGCTTCCCCGGGCGCGCTTTCCGCCAATGGGGTTTTGACCGCTGATGTGGTGAAGGATCAAAGCCGCACGGTGATGCTGGAGGCCTCGCGCGAGGTCGAGCCGAAGTTGGCGCGCGTGTTTCGTGAAATTGAAAAGGAGGCTCGCGCGGATCTTCGCCGCGAGGGCTTTGCGGAAAACAAGCAGCGGCACGAAAGGTCTCTGGCAGTACGTTATAAGGGCCAGTCGTTCGAGCTTCAGATCAACCAAACCAGCGGGAACATTGCCGATGCATGTCATCGCGCGCATCGTGCTCGTTATGGATATGCGCAGGAAAGCAATGTGGTCGAGATCGTGAGTGCGCGTGTGCGTTCGATTGGGGTCGTGGAGAACTTAAAGGCTGCGCGCTCGAAGAAAGTGGCTTCGCAGAGTTTTGCCAAGCCAAACGAAATGATCGAGACGTTCTTCGAACGCAGGAGAATCCCCGCGGCCGTCTATCGCAGAGAAGACGTCGCGGTAGGCTCGCGTTTGCGTGTGCCTTGTATAGTGACTGAGTATTCAGCGACGACTTTGATCCCTGACGACTGCCAGGCCAGAGTTGATTCGCTCGGCAACATGATCATTGATGTGGGAACAATGGGGCAGTAGCCCGACCTGAGGGAGGCGTTGTTGAACAGCCGCTCCGCGGCTGTCGAGATTGACCTCCTCCGTTGCACGGACTCGGCGCGAAAGTGAATCGATGAAAAGCTTCGATCCAACCACACTCGAAATCTATCGCGCGCTTTACACTTCGGTCGCGGAAGAAATGGGTGTCGCGCTGCGGCGTACTTCGTTCTCGCCGAATATAAAAGAGCGGCGTGATTACTCCTGCGCGGTTTTCGATGCAACCGGGCGCGTGATTGCGCAAGGCGATCACATGCCGGTTCATCTGGGTTCGATGCCGATGGCCGTTGCGGCCGCTCTTAAAGAGGTAGAGATCGGCCCGGGCGACGTAGTCGCGCTCAATGATCCATTTGCCGGCGGCACGCATTTGCCGGATGTGACCTTGATTTCTTCAGTGGTCAGTGATCAGTCGTCGGTTGTAAAGAGAAGGCAACCAACTACTGACAACCGACAACGGACGTTGTTCTACGTTGCCAATCGCGCACATCATGCCGACATTGGCGGCGCGACACCGGGATCGATGGGACTGGCCACGGACGTCTATGGTGAAGGAGTGCGGATTCCGCCGATTCACCTGGTACGGGACGGTGAGATTTGTGCCGACGTGATGAAATTAATTCTGGCTAACGTGCGCAGCAGC
>JAWVEM010000289.1:0-13076 GCA_033856735.1 Blastocatellia bacterium | reverse complement strand
GGCGACTTTGCCGCCAAAAACGGGTGAGCGCGCGACCACGACGGTCATCATGCCAGGAATCTTCACGTCGAGACCAAACTGAGCCGAACCATTTACTTTCGAGGGAGTGTCGAGACGACGAGTGGCCCTTCCGATTAGTTTGAAGTCCTTCGGATCCTTGAGCGGGACGTCCTTTGGCGCTTCAATTTTCGCGGCCGCATCAGCGAGCGAGCCGAAGGAAGCGCGTTGACCGCTGCCTGGGCCAATCACAAATCCATTCTCTGCCCGCAAGCCTTTGCTATCGACGCTCCACTTCTTCGCCGCGGCACCAATCAACATAACCCGGGCGGTCGCGCCCGCTTTGCGAAAACGTTCCCATTCGGAAGCGGTGCTGGTGCTGCCGCCCGTCATCTGAATTCCAAACGTGGTGTGATTGTAAGCAGCATCAACCGGCGCCGCTTCAACTTTGATCTTGCTCCAGTCGGCTTCGAGTTCTTCGGCGAGCAGCATCGGCAGGGACGTGTACACACCCTGGCCCATCTCTGATTTGTTAACGATGACCGTGACCGAATCGTCTGTGCCGATCCGAACAAACGCGTTCGGCGCGAACGTCGCTGGGAGCGCAGCCATCCCTGGCTGCGGTTCGCCGGCATCCGTGCCGGCTCTTGCCGCCTTCGGCAAATACAAGCCAATGAGTAGACCGCCACCGGCAGCGGCGCCTATTCTTAGGAAGGAGCGTCGATTTATTTCACTGGTCGTCATGTTCTCACTGCCGATAAGAACTCTCCTCCCGAGTTTCTGCGCCGCGTAGCGGCGAAATGTTTATAGCTCCGTCACGGAAACCTTAACCAGCTCAGTTAGGAGCGCAATATTATTTCGCCCATAAATGGGCTGGAAGAAAAATCAATCCACCTGGTGCTATAAACATCTCGTGCCTACGGCACGAAAACCCGACCACCTCTATGTCCCACCTCTCTTCATCTCAGCCGCGCGATGGATCGCCTTACGAATTCTCGGGTACGTGCCACAACGACAGATATTCCCCGTCATCGCCTCATCAATGTCCGTGTCCGTTGGTTGGGAATTCTCCGCGAGCAGGACGGCCGCGCTCATGATCTGTCCCGACTGACAGTAGCCACACTGCGGCACATCAATGTCAATCCAAGCCTTCTGTAAAGGATGACTGAGATCGGTCGAGAGACCTTCGATGGTGGTGATTTCTTTGCCGGCGGCATCGGCGACGCGCTTGACGCAAGAACGGATCGCTTCGCCGTTTAAGTGGACCGTGCACGCGCCGCACTGCGCCATGCCACAGCCGTATTTGGTCCCGGTCAGCCCGATCGTTTCGCGCAAAACCCAAAGCAGAGGCGTCGCCGGATCAACGTCGACGTTAATCGCCTTGCCGTTAACCTTCAGAGTAATCAACCGGCCGCTCCTTTGAACTACTTCAAGGACTCTTGCTTTCGAGGGATGCTTTGTATGCTATGCCCGCTCTCCGTTTCAGTCAAGAGCCTTCAGTGGGCCGGCAGTATCCGGATTTGGCTTGGTGCTTTTGGCGCCGGAGGAAGGCCAATCAACGAAATCGCGGGAGCAAAACAATTTCCGCTTAGTCCAAAGCGTAGGCGAAAGGATGTGTCAACGCGAGATCGTGGTCAAGCGATTCGCGTAATCCACAATCAGCTTCGCACCTTCGAGCATCTCCGTGCCGATCAACGCGTCGTTGCCCCGGCTCAAGATCACTTCAACAATACGATCTTGACCAAGCCATTCAATCTCGCCCAGGGCCACATCAGCACTCATTCGCGCGCCGCCAACCAACTCGAAAGCCAATCGAGCGACCACCGGAAGGCCCACGTGTTGCGCCACAAATGCCGGAACTACTAGTGCACCATCAAAACCGGTGTCGACGACGCAATTTAACGCATAGCCTCCTGTAAACCGTATCTCAACAATAGCTTCACGAAGAGCGTTGACGCTACCTGATTCTTGAGGCATGTCCCCCCACAGTGTGCGCGGTTTCGCGACCCACGCGGGTGAGATAGAACAGTTTGTTTGGCATCGCAGTGTGTGCGGCAACCAGAGCCGCGCTCGCCGTGTCAGCCAGAAAGTACCGTCCCGAATCAGGTTCGACTGCGACAAATTCGCCCAGGTGCGAAGGCTCGAGAATCGACGCCAGCCTTTGACGATAGGCGGTCTGCCCCCGCTCGACCAAGTCATCGTCCCCGGTCATGGAAGTTGATTTCGGCAACGAACTCATTTACTAACCTCACTCGTATTCTAACACTGTCCCTACCTGTTTTCGGGACGTTTCCGCAAGCCAAAATGATTGGCTACCGTGCGAGGAGAATGACCCGTGCGCTTTTAGAATCTACATCTTCCCAATAATCGCGTCCGCAAACTCATTAGTCGTCGCGATGCCGCCGATGTCGCCGGTGCGGACCTGGCCTTCTTCGAAAACTGTGAGCATGGCCTGCTCGATCTTATCGGCAGCGGTGCGTTCGTCGATGTGACTCAGCATTAAGATCGCGGATTGCAATAGCGCGGTGGGATTGGCGATGCCTTTGCCGGCGATGTCGGGGGCTGAGCCGTGTACCGCTTCGAAAACGGCGCCTTTTTCGCCGATGTTTGCGCCCGGCACCAGGCCCAGTCCGCCAATCAATCCGGCGCACAGATCCGAAACGATGTCGCCATAGAGGTTCTCACACAGCAGCATGTCGAACTGTTCGGGACGCATCACCAGCTGCATACAAGCATTGTCGATGATCTTATCTTCCGCTTGAATAGCCGAATACTCTTCCGCGACTTTATGAAAGCAGGAGAGGAATAGCCCATCGGACATCTTCATGATGTTCGCTTTGTGCGTGCAGGTGATCTTCTTCCGCCCTTCGCGTTTCGCGAATTCGAACGCGAACCGCGCAATCATCGTCGAAGCTTTCTCAGTAATAATCTTCAAGCTTTCGATGACGCCGGGAACCACTTCATGCTCTATGCCCGAGTACAAACTCTCGGTGTTCTCGCGCACGATCACCAAATCGAGATTCGGGTTACGGCAGGGAATGTTCGGCAGCGCGCGGATGGGTCGCAGGTTGGCGTAAAGACCCAGCGCCTTGCGCAAGCCGACGTTGACGGAAGTAAAGCCTTTGCCGACCGGCGTCGTGATGGGACCTTTCAGCCCAACCTTGTTGCGCTTGATTGACTCGAGCAGTTCTGCGGGCAAGGTCGTGCCGAATTTGTCCAGCGCCTGCTGGCCGGCGACGTGGGTTTCCCATTCGATTTGCACGCCGGAAGCTTCGATTATGCGGACGACCGCGGAAGCGACTTCGGGGCCGATGCCATCGCCAGGAATCAGTGTGATACGATGCATAAAATCAGTAGGCAGTAAGCAGTGTGCAGTAAGCAGAACTCTTCATTTAATCCGTCCAACGCGCGTTTCAGCATAAGACTTCAACTGACAACTGACAACTGACGAGGGTAGTCTGAATGGGAAGTGTGAATCCTGATGGCCTTTTCTCAGTAGCACCGCGGCTTCAGCCCGGTGGATAGAGTTTGTGGTCGAAATAGAAACCGTTTCAAACAGTTTCCCGGTTATGCGGGCTCTGGAGTCACCGCGCTAAAGCGACGGTGCTAATGAGAGACAAATCGTTAACCTGAACTTTTCGGAGCATGCTTATTAACAAGACGTTGGGACCGCATGCGACCGCCGAAGTCATCGTCGTCGGCGGGGGTGTGATCGGATTGACGATCGCGCGGGCGCTGGCGCAACGCGGCGTTCGTGAAATCATGTTGATTGAACGCGGCCGCCGGGGCGCGGAAGCTTCCTGGGCCGCTGGCGGCATTTTAGCGCCGCAAG
Organism: Blastocatellia bacterium; assembly: GCA_033856735.1. Classification (GTDB taxonomy): domain Bacteria; phylum Acidobacteriota; class Blastocatellia; order Pyrinomonadales; family Pyrinomonadaceae; genus UBA11740. Next base: position 9,247 of record JAWVEM010000289.1, on the reverse strand, counting down.
TGGAATCCGATCATCCAGACGAATTTTTTCAACTCGCCTGCGCCAGCCGCGATCTATATCCCGAGTTCGCTGATACTTTAAAGGACGAAACTGGTGTCGACGTCGAGTTGGATAGGACGGGCACGCTCTGTGTCGGCTTCGATTCAAACGATAAGGAGGAACTGCGGCGCCGTTACGAATGGCAGCAGCGCGCCGGCCTGAAAGTTGAATCGTTGACCGGTGATGAAGCCCGGCGGCTGGAGCCGTGCATCCCCGCTGAAGTCACTTGCGCACTGCGCTTCCCCCGAGATTTCCAGGTGGAGAATCGACGTTTGATAGATGCCCTGGTGCGGGCGAACGAAGAGCTCGGTGTTCAATTGTTGACGGGCTCGTCAGTAAGCGCGATCCGGATCGAACAGCAAAGTGTGCGCGGAGTGGCCACCGATAAGGGCTCTGTTGACGCGCCGATTGTTGTGCTTGCTGCCGGCGCGTGGAACTCGCTAATTGACGCGCCCGGCCTACCTTCGATTCAGATCGAGCCGGTGCGCGGACAGATGCTCTGCTTTGCGGCGCGTCCGCAAATCGCGCGGCACGTGATCTACAGTTCGCGAGGTTACCTGGTGCCGCGTCAAGATGGACGATTGCTGGCGGGATCAACCGCCGAGCACGTCGGCTTTGATAAGCGCATTACCGATGAGGGCGTAGCTGCCATTAAAGCGATGGCCACGGAGATCGCTCCCGGGATTGCGGCTCTGCCATTGATCGATTCGTGGGCCGGCTTCCGCCCGCGCGCCAAGGACGGTCTGCCCGTGCTGGGTCCATCAGCGCAAATCGAAGGATTGTTCTACGCTACCGGTCATTACCGAAATGGAATCCTGCTAGCGCCGATCACGGGCAAGGTCATTTCGGACGCGATTGTTGACGGAGTCATGCCGAAAAGCCTCGATTCGTTTTCACCGGACAGGTTTGGTTCCGTTTGAGTACGGGGTGAGACCCACCTGCGGGAGCGGGTAGCGGCGGTGAGTAAAGCTGAATAAGGTTGCGGCTCTGCCGCCTGATGTGCGGTAAGGCTTCGCCTTACCGTCCTGTTGTTAGTCTTGAGCGAGGCTACGCCTCATCACGCCTGGAGGCGTAGCCTCCTCAATTCTTGTTGACGCGGGACTAACCTCATCACGCAACTACGACCCCATTTTTGACAGCGTCATCACGGTGCCCTAACATGCTCACGTCTCTCGGGAATGCTCATCTAATCATCGCGTTTGCTTCTGAATTGCTAATGAAACACCTTCAACTTTCGCTGCTTGTTTTACTCTGCGTACTAATCACTGGTACCTCTGTCCGGGCCCAGTCCGGTCGCGTGAAGGACCCCGCCGACTCCGCTCAGACGGGAGAAGCCAAAAAATCTGATAACGAAAAACTCGCTAATCCAAGCGAGTCGCGGACGGCTGCGCAGCTTTTCGAAGACGCGGACACCTACACGCAGAAGAAGTTTGCCGAGTTCGAAAAGCGAAAGATGCCTTATGACCAGCGGCTCGAGGAAAAGATCAAGCAGGAGCAACGCGATCTGGCCACACAGCACGCGGCGGTTTTAGCGGCGCGCAAACTCGAAGGCCAGGACGTCTACTACCTCGGTTTGCTTTACAACCTGGCAAAAGATTTCGATTCCGCGCTGACAGCGATGCGCCGCTTCCTGGTTGAGAATCCGACAGCGAGCGGCGAGCACGCGCAGAACGCCCGTGCCATCGTCGTTATTCAGGCGGCGAAGAAAGGCTCGCTCCCCGAAGCCGAGGGCCGTCTGGCTGAGTATGCTCTTAACCAGCCGCAACTCGCCGACGATCGTTACGTCCTTGAAAATTGGATGGTGTCTGGTTACTTCAAAAATAAAGATTACGAACGCGCGCTGCCGCATGCTCGGGAGCTTTGGAACGCGGCCAGATTGGCGTCAAAGAAAAAGGCAGGGAGTGCGCGCGACTCGATGCTGAACGAATCGGTCCTGCTGCTCTCGGAAGCCGAACTGAAGTTGCAGAAGAAAGCCGAAGCGATCGCGGCGGTTGAGGAACTGCGCGCTCTGGCGCTTAGATTGCCGTCGGGAAATTTGTATAAGCTCGCGATGCGGCGGCTGATCCAGATAGATCCGACGACCGATCCTTTCAAGCTGGCTGACGCTGTAGCCGAAGCCGCCGCGCCGCCGGAGATTCGGGTGGACGAATGGATTGACCAAACGCCGACGAAGCTTGCGGATTTGCGCGGGCGAGTAGTGCTATTGGATTTCTGGGCCCCCTGGTGTGGTCCGTGCCGGGTCACCTTTCCCCGGCTGCAGAAGTGGCACGAGAACTACAAAACAAAAGGGCTGGTAATTCTGGGCGTGACCAATTTTTTTGGCCGCGCTGAAGGGAAGGAGCTGACGCGAACCCAGGAACTGACCTATCTGCGTAACTTCAAGAAGACCTTTCGGCTGCCGTACGGGTTCGCGATAGCCGACTCGGAAGAGAACGATCGCAACTATGCAATTACCAGTATTCCGATGACGTTTCTAATCGATCGTCGCGGCGTAGTGCGATTCATCAGTACCGGATCAGGCGATGAAGAGAATGCGGCGCTGAACAAGATGATTAAGAAGCTGATTGATGAGCCGGCGCCGGGCCCCACGACAACTGATGCGGCAAAGCAGTGAGTGAACTACGTTACGGGTCTGCCGCCTGATGTGCGGTAAGGCTTCGCCTTACCGTCGCGCTGTTATCCTCGATCGAGGCTACGCCTCATGACCCCCTGACGGCATAGCCTCCCTAATTTCTTATGGACCCGGAAAGGCAGGGACCTTCCGCACACCCGGCGGCTAAGCCGCTAACCGATCTCATGCGATCTCTAATCTACAAGTTGCACATTTGGCTGGGGCTAATCGTCGCCATTCCGGTTTTGGCCTGGGCGTCGAGCGGCTTGCTCTATGCGTGGCCCAGCGTCGTTGAAGGTGGGCAGATCGAAAGCATCAATGCCGCGCGAGTTCGCGTCTCACCGTCGGATGCTCTGGCGAAAGCCGGCGAGTTTGCGGGCCGGAAGTTACCCACAACTGCCCTGACGCTCTTGATGCGCGACGGACGTCCCACTTATCAGGCAGTTGGCGGCATGGGCGCGGATTCATTGCTGATCGACGCCGAGACGGGCGCGGTTGTCCGCACGCCGCCACCCGGTTTCTTGACGCGCTATTTTCGTCAGGCACACTTTTATTTCTTCGCCGGTGCTTGGCAGGTTCCTTTACTTATAGCCGTGGCTGCGCTGGCCGGCATCTCAGCCTTGTCAGGCCTCTATTTGAATTTGTCGATGTGGTTTGGGAAACTGTTCACTCGAAGTTAATTCATGGAACAATCGATCATCAGAATTGGCATAGCGTTCATAGGAGGCCTGGCTTCTTTTCTCTCGCCATGCGTTCTGCCTCTGGTGCCCGGTTACATCTCTCTGATGTCCGGTGTCAGCATCGATCATTTGAAGAGCGGCGAGGGATCGCGCATCAATGCCCGGCGCGCCATCATCATCAATTCCCTGGCCTTTAACGCGGGCCTGTCGGTGATCTTTCTTTCGCTGGGCGCGACTGCCGGTTTGATTGGCGCGGCGATCACCAATAACGTCTGGGTGCGAGTGATCGGCGGCCTGGTCATCATAGCTTTTGGTTTGCAGTTGATCGGGGTCTTGAAGATCGGCGCGCTCTACAAAGACACACGCTTCTTTTCCAGTGAAAAGCCGCGCGGTATTTTTGGGTCGATGATGCTGGGGATGGCTTTCGCCGCGGGATGGACGCCGTGCATCGGTCCGATCCTGGGGGGCATCATCGGCCTGGCCGCGACCAGCGGCGGATGGAAGAATGGTCTGCTGCTTTCGGCTTTCTATTCTGCGGGCCTCTCCATTCCCTTCCTGATTACCGGGCTTGGAATCAATCAGTTCCTCAGCTTCTATTCAAAGTTTCGCCGCCACCTGCATAAGGTCGAGGTCGTTTCAGGAATCATTTTGATTCTGATCGGCGGATTGGTGATGGCCAATCGCGTTACGTTACTGGCGAGTTCGCGCCTGGCGGGTTTGCTGCCTGACCTGGAAGGAAGACTGAAGCCAGTCTATGAACCGACCCCAGTTGAGAAAAGAGCGGGTCAAACTTTTCAGCCCGCGCCGGATGTTCAGTTCACTAAGTTGGATGGCAGCGCTTTCCGGCTCAAAGACCTGCGCGGCCGCGTGGTCGTCTTGAACTTCTGGGCGACCTGGTGCATTCCCTGCCGTTCTGAGATTCCCTCGCTCAGCGCGATGCAAAAGGATTTTGAAGCGCGCGGATTGAGCGTCGTTGGAGTTTCCTACGATGACACGGCTGATCTGATTCAAAGCTTTCAGAAGGACATTCCGCAAAGCTATCAAATCGTGCTCGGCGGCCGTGAGGTCGGCGCGCAACTGCCGGCGTCACCACTGCCGACAACCTACATAATCGATCGCGAGGGACGAATCCGCGATAAGATGATCGGCGAAAGAACCCGCGCGGCTTTCGAATCGGCAATCAAACCGCTGCTCGAGGAAAGCGCGGCCACCGCCCAGAAAAATTAACTAAGAACTTTTTGGTTTTGGAGTAACGCAATGAAAAAGTTAGTGCTGATGCTGTTTGTTCTGGCCCTTGCTCCCGCTGCGCTGCGCGCGCAGGGTAGCCATGAGTATTCGCCGCTGCAAGAGAAGGCCGTTAACTACAAGAATTGGACGCTCAAGGATCTGGCCGGCAATAAACCGGTTGAACTGCGCTCTCTAATGCAGGGCAAGAAGCTGGTGATGGTCCTTTATTTCGCGCCCTGGTGTCCGAACTGGAAAAACGAGGCGCCCGTGGCAGCGAGCTTGTACCAGAAATACAAGTCGCAGGGATTCGAAATCGTGGGCGTCAGCGAATACGGTTCACGCGACGACGTCAAGACTTTCTTTGGCCCGACTGGCCCGCCCTATCCCGTCGTCAGCGAATCAGAGTCGCGTGAAGACCGCGACAAGACGCCCCACTACGCCTATCGCCAACTCACAGGTGACACGCGCAAGTGGGGTTCGCCCTGGAACATCTTCCTCGAACCTTCGAAGTGCAACTCGAAAGGCGACGTGCTTATGGAGAAGGCCTGGGTCGTTAACGGTGAGCTGATCGAAGCCGACGCGGACAAATTCATTCACGATCACCTCGCCGCGAACGCCGTGATTACGCCGTGCAAGCAGTGACAGAACCGGGCGTCATACTTCAAAGCGAAAATCCTTCCCTTCACCTTTCGGTGCCGGCGGACAATGAAGGTGAACGCCTCGACGCGTTTCTGGCGTCGCATGTCGAGGGTTGGAGCCGGGCGCGGCTGCAGCGTTTGATCGAAGAAGCTGACGTGCTGGTGAATGGCCGCGCGGTCAAGTCTTCCTACAAACTGCATCTCAACGACGAAATTGAAGTCGAGCTGACTCCAGCTCCGTCGACTGCCTTTGCGGCGGAAAATATTCCACTCAATATTGTCTATGAAGATGATGATTTAATCGTCGTGAACAAACCGGCGGGCATAGTAGTTCATCCGGCGGCTGGCGTGACGTCGGGGACGCTTGCGAATGCACTCGCGTTTCATTTTCAGCAACTATCAACCTCGAGTGGAGTAGCTCGGCCAGGGATCGTGCACCGGCTGGACAAAGGAACTTCGGGTCTGATGGTAGTGGCCAAGACTGAATCCGCCCACGAGAATCTTGCCGATCAGTTTCGCGACCGCCAGATCTTTAAGTCTTATGTGGCGTTGGTCCATGGGCATGTCGAAAAGCGGACGGGTCAAATCGATCAACCAATCGCGCGCGACCGTGGCAATCGCACGCGGATGGCAGTTGTGCGCGGCGGGCGCCCGTCAGTGTCAATCTACCGGGTGCGCAAACGTTTCGAGCGATTCACGCTGCTGAATGTTGAATTGAAGACCGGGCGTACTCATCAGATCCGCGTGCATCTGGCGTGGCTAAAACATCCGGTCGTCGGCGACGAGGCCTATGGTACCGGCCGTGATAAGACGATTCCCGATCATCAGCTCCGAGCCGCAATCGCCGGCCTGGGGCGCCAGTTCCTGCATGCCGAGCAACTCGGTTTTCGTCACCCAGGAACGGGAGAAGAAATGCGGTTTACCGCTCAACTTCCTCCTGAGTTAAATGCAGTGCTCAATGAAATCAAATAGCCGCGTTTGACACGAGCGCGCCGCTGCCGCAAGATACGCTTATCCCCCAAAACTGAGGCAAGGGTCCTTTCGACAGGTGTTAACCCGGAAGTGTCTTTGCTTCTCCCCCGCTTTTTCAATTCCTAGTAATGTGCATACGAGGGGTGAGTTCATGTCAAAGACTTTTGTTAGTGGACTTTTCAAGACCAGAGCTGCCGCCGAAGCGGCGGTTGACGCGATCATCAAACGCGGTTACACGCGTGACGACATCAGCGTATTGATGTCGGATTCCACAAAGAATAAAGAGTTCGCGGTCCAGACGAAATCGCACGCAGCCGATGGAGCGGGTGTCGGCGGGGCCATCGGCGGAACGGTCGGCGCCGTCCTCTTGGCGATTGCCGCGGTCGGAACGACCATCGCGATTCCTGGAGTGGGGCTGTTTATCGCGGGTCCCATAGCGGCGGCCCTGGCCGGGGCTGGCGCCGGCGGCGCCACCGGCGGGTTGATCGGTCTGCTCATCGGTACCGGCATTCCCGAACATCACGCGAAGGTGTATGACACCGGCGTGCGCGGTGGCGGAATCCTGCTCGGGGTCGAAGCCAAGACCAGCGACGAAGTTGAGAAGCTGGAAACCTTGCTCGAAGACATTGGTGCTGAATATGTACGCACCGAGTGATTAGACAGATCGATAATGGCTGGAATCGAATCGGGCTGCGAGTGAACTACTTGCAGCCCGATTCATTAAGCGGCGTCGGGCGAAACGAACCAGGAGCGATGCTGAGGAGTACGGTTTCCACCGTGACTCACATCGCTCTTTGCTTTTCGGTAAGCGTAATTCCCATCTTCTCCAGTGTTACCTTGTTCAGGGTGCCGGTTACCTTGAGACCTTCGGCCTGCTGATATTTTCTGAGTCCCTCACGGGTGTCGGCATTAAGCTTGCCGGTTTGCTCGCCGCTGTAAAAGCTGCGTTGCTTAAGCAGTGCCTGCACTTGTTTGATCTGGTCCGCATTGGCGCGAAAGATCGGCTTTCGGTTCGAGTTCGTAGACTTACTGCCAGTCGTCGAAGCGTTGGAATTCTTGTTGGCATTCTTATTCTGAGGCGCCGCTGCCAGCGAGAACGCCAGCACCGGTGAGAGCACAACCAACAGAAGTTTTTTCATCTTAATCTCCTTCAATTTAGAGGCGCGTCTCCGCGCGAAAATGATAAAGCCGTTCGCTGATTTAGAGCGTCCAAGGCGGCATCATATCCCGCCTGTCAATCACGAAATGAAAGATCTTGGACAGGTCTAAGACCACCAAAGGTTAAGCCGCCTTTGATGTAATTATGGCAAACAAACGATTTGACGGAAGCGCTTAAAATGGTTGGCAAATCTTTAACAGCTTTGCTATTATAGCTGCGGCATCGTTTCGGAGCTGATCCCACTCCCTGCACCCACCGCCCGAATTGAAGACAGGACTCAATAGCTGACCATGATTACAATCCCCCGTGCTGCTCTCGTACTACTCTTCATCAGTGCGCCCGCTCTGGCCCAAAGTACCGCCTACTCGTTCGATAACTTTGACACGAGGAATGGCGTACGCGTCTATGTCGAACCGGCCAAACCAGGGACACCCACTCCCCGCGCACGACGATCAAAATCCACAGCCAGGCAAAACGCTATGATGGTGCTGGATAATCCAGCGAGCACGGTTAGACCTACCGTGCTGACCTACGATTCGTTGTCCGCGTCATCAACCAGCGCCGGTTCGGCTCTGCACGGATATACAACCGGAAGCGAGCAGATCGACGGCTATCTGATCGATTCGGGAACCAGGAATGGAATTGATCCGCTTCTCCTCTATTCGATCATGCATCAGGAATCGAGTTTCAAGTCGCACGCCATCTCGCCCAAAGGCGCGCGCGGTTTAATGCAGTTAATGCCGGGTACAGCGATGCGTTATGGGGTCACGAATATCTTTGATCCCAGGCAGAATATCGAAGGCGGCGCTCGGTATGTGCGTTTCCTGCTCGACCGTTTTGATGGAGATGTGAACCTCACGCTAGCCGGATACAACGCCGGTGAGGGCGCGGTAGAGAAATACGGCTGGCGCATTCCTCCTTATGCGGAGACTCAGGAATATGTTCGACGAATCTCGCGGCGTTACTCGTTGCTGCGCGATCCTAATGCGGCGCTTTACGCACAGCGCGTGTCGGCGAGCCAGGTAGCCAAGCTCCAGGGAAAAGAGTCCATACCCTTGACGATGTACGAGCGAACAATCTTAACGGTGAGGTTACCTGACGGTAGACTACAATTGACCAGCCAATAAGCAACCAGACAACTATTTCTAAAAGCGAGGCGACGCGTCTGAGCAGGCGAGTCGCCTCTTTTGTCATTTCGGGAGACACGCTCTTTATGTATCATGGAACTAACGTCACGCTTTTCCGTTAATGAGATTGGAGCTTCCTGCCTATGCGCTGTACGAACTGTGGATCGACTCTTAACCCGAACAGCCGCTTTTGCGATCAATGCGGCGCGTCCGCGCACGATGAGGAAGAGACCAGGATCGCGCGGCCACCGTCTTCTGTTCCGGCAAGACACGACGATGCCGATATCGAGAGCGTGATCTTTACCGCCCGGCCGACGATGCTTTTCATAAAGATTGGATACGTGGCGGCAGTGTTGGGCGCGGTGCTCTTGACCGTAGCGCTGAACATGATTCAGTTAGTCAATATCCCCTTGTATATTTCGCTGCCGTTGGCGCTCGCCTTGCTCCTGATTCCCGCCTACTACCATTTGAAGCGCAACATGCTTCGCTACACGTTAACCGATTCAAAGATCGAGATCGACTATGGGCTGATCGCGCGGACTACCAGGAATATTCCGCTCGCCAAGATCCAGGACGTCACGGTTTCGGCGTCAATTCTCCAACGGCTGCTCGGCTTTGGTGACGTAGTGGTCGACAATGCCAGCGAGCTCGGTGGGACGACGATTCTTCACAATATCAACAACCCACGCCAGTATGCCGACCTGATTTTGCGCGCGCTAAGGCGCTGGCAGTAAACTCTTCGCTTATTGTATTAGTGCAACGCGGGAAACATTTGTGCCCGCGCCGGTTTCTAA
>JAWVEM010000288.1:0-6724 GCA_033856735.1 Blastocatellia bacterium | reverse complement strand
GCGGAGTAGACCAACATCCCTACGTACGAGCCGATTCCCTGCCGGTTGACACTGACCTGCAAATTCGCCGGTCGAGGTTGCGCTAGATCAAAATTCAAGCGAAAGAGCATATTCTCTGCGCCGCCCATCAGCGCTCTCCCGATGTCGCCCAGCACCGACCCAACCGTAGCGGTCGCGGCCTCTCCAGTTTCGACCTGATAAGAAAGGGGTGCGCTCGCGCCCAATTCTTCGCGGACTTTCTCTTCAACCTTGGGCCCTACGGAAGCGGCATCCTGCGAATTGTAAGCCAGATTGTTCATAGGTAATCTCCATTGATGTTTGATGAATATTCGAAAAGCGTTGGCCTCTGATCAAGGACATCCAAACAGCTCGTCATCGGCACTTGACCGGTAGATTTCGGTGCTGTAGGTACCGCCGCCTGCATAGTCCTGTTTGACCCTCACCGAAACGCGATGGCAATACGGATGATCGTCGCTGCTGTCGCGGAAATATATGTTCGCGAACTTGTAACGGTAACTGGGAAGTCCATCGCTATCTTTTTGGATCAACCAGCCGGCGCTCCCCACACCTATGCGGTGGATTTTCATCGTCGCAGTACTTTTGAACTCACTCATCAACAGTTTCTCAGCAACCGGATTATGGAATTGGAAAGCGGCGACACCCGGCTTGTAACTCGGAAGTTTTTTTGCGACGGATACGGCCAGAGCGTCGAGCGCGGCGTCTAGTTCGTTTTTAGGATTGGCTTGCCGCCATTCTGCGTAATGGTCGCTTGTGGCATGTTCTGCTCGCGCGCGCGGCGACACCGCACGCAGCACCCATTCTTCTTGTACGGCTTTGACTAAGTACTGTCTCTCGGCCGGGTCATAAATATCGACGTCGTTTTTGGCTTCGGCGATTTCGTGAAGAAAATAGTTCAGCAAGCCAGGCGGATTTTGCTGCACCGCTGCAGTCACCCCGCTTTCGGATCTGGCAGCCGGCTCGGTCCTGGCGTCGGACGGGCGCGATGTCTCTTCGGGTTGAGGTTGAGGTTTTTCTGCCTTCGTGGTGTTCGCGCGGTTAGGCTTCGCGATCGTGATGCCTCCGATTCGGATTTGACTGAAAGCGGTGTGCGCCGTTAGCAGCAAGGCTGCAGCCGCCAGGCAAACGCTCATACATCTGTTTCTCGTGGCTCGCAAAGGTGTCATGATCCCTCCTGAAAATTTGTCTCTTGGTTTACAGCGTTTCGACCTGTTAACGCGCGAGCATTCTCGCGTTCGCACCAGTCGGTTTGCCTGGATTCACCTTGATAAGGCACTTTTGGAAAAACATTTCATACGCTTTGTATTGGCTAGTATTTCCGATGACTCTAGATGCCGTAACGGTCGGCTCTGGTCAGCCCAAAGGGCTGTGAGATAGTAGCCGGTGGTCGCAGACCACCGGAAAAACGGAATTTGATTTGTGGGCACCCTGAAGGGGTGCCAGCTCTTGCGATCAAGGAAGTAAGGTCTTGCACCCCTTCTGGGTGCCGAGGATCAATGGGATCTCTTTCCGGGGGTCTCTGCGACCACCGATACTCTCTTGCAGCCCTCCGGGCTGCCCAACCCGGCTCGTGAGAGCCAAGTATCTTGTCATCCTCGATCTTGATCGAGTCAATCAGAAACTCGGAGCGTATGATGTTTCTTCCCAGTGACCTCGGACGCGGGCCGATTGATGCCAAACGCAGGAAGTCTTATGCTCTCGAACGCCACAGGTAAATGTTCCAGGATTGATTAGATAATGAATGAGCCTTCGGTCAGACAGGCAGAGCAGAAGAAGAACTGGGCCCTTACTCCGCATGCATTTAAGGGGCTGCTCAACTGGCTGGATGAAGGTATTAATTCCGAGGGCGAAAAATACCTCGAGATGCGGCGGCGATTAATATCCTACTTCGATCGCAAGAACTGCTCTGCGCCGGACGAACTGACGGACGAAACTTTGAACCGCGTCGCTCGCCGACTGGAAGAAGAGGGAGAGATCGTCACCGAGGCTGCGGCTCGTTATTGTTACATCGTGGCTCGCTTTGTGTTTTTGGAATACTTGCGCGAGCGGAATGAGGAAATACCACTCGACGCAATAAACGCTCTCGCTGCCACGAATCAGCCCGCGATTTCTGAAGCCGAGGATGAAAGCCTCCACCGCGAGCGTATGCTGACTTGCCTGGACCGATGCACAGAAAAGTTGGATCCGAAGCATCGAGAACTAATCGTTCGCTACTATTTTGGTGAGCGACGAATCAAGATCGACAACCGGCTCGCTCTGGCAAAACAACTGGGATTAACGGTGAATGCGTTGAGCATTCGCGCATGCCGCATCCGCGATAAGCTTGAAGTCTGTGTCAAAGAATGTGCTCGTACGGAATGAAATGTTTTCTCAGGTTTGTCTAAAAGACCTGGAAGCGGCATGAGTTTAAAATGAGCGAAGCGACCTACAACGAACAAGCAATGGCCGAGTATCTGCTTGGCTGTCTGCCCGATGCCGAAGCTGAGCGATACGACGAATTGAGTGTTGCTGACGACGAGTTTGCGGCCGCCCTCAGCTCCTGCGAAAAGGATCTGGTCGACGCGTATGTGCGGGGAGAACTCGCCGGCCGAATGCTGGAACGGTTCAAGTTACATTACCTCGCGTCGTCACTTAGGCGAGACAACGTAACTTTCGCGCATGCTTTGCAGGCCATTGCGGAACCCCGGGCGGCAGATGTTCTCAGCAAAGATGCCGATGGCGCGATCAGAGCCGGATGGTTCGCGTCGTTGAGTTCGTTCCTCGCGCCGAGACCGGCATTGCAATGGGGCCTTGCCGCTGCTGTACTGATCCTGCTTCTCTTTGTCGGTTGGTTTAGGTTCGACAATCTGCGACTGCGTCAACAGATGTCTCAAGCGCAGATCCGGGGAGCTGAGCTGCAGCAGCGCGAACAGGCATTGCAGCAGCAACTCGAAGCTGAGCACGCCGCGAACTCAAGAGCCGAACAGGAACTCGCGCAAGTGCGCGCGGAGCGTGAGCGTTTGGACCAGGAATTAAAGAAGCAAAATGGGCAGGAACGGGCGACGCCCCCGCAACCGCCAACGCTTCCAGGCCAAGCCAGCATCGCTTCCTTCATTCTTAGTCCAGGGTTGCGTGGTGCGGCGAAAATCCAGACTCTTTCTATTCCGCCCCGCTCTGGTCACGTCGCGCTGCAGTTGAATCTTGAACCAAATGATTACCCGGCATACCGCGTGGCCTTGATCGATCAATCCAATCATCAAACCGTTTGGCAGAGTGGCAAACTCACAGCCGGATCTGCAGCCAACGGCAAAGCTCTCCGCGTGAGTTTCTCCTCTGATTTGCTCAAGTCTCAAACCTACGTCATGCAAGTCTCTGGTGTTTCTGCGAACGGCAAGATCGAAGTGATGAGTGACTATCCGTTCAAAGTCGTGAAATAATAGCGCCTCAACCCGATAGCCAATCTGGCGATCATTGGGGCGCGATATGTTCAAGCGAATCGTCGATCACCCACAACCAAGGATATCGACCCGCATAAGTCGGCGGTTTTTCGCGCTGTGCCTGATTACGTTTGGGCTTCAAGTCGCTCACGCTACCACCATCAGAGCACAAGGGCTCGAAGGCAGAGCACAAAGTCAGCCGGCAGCCACGGCACTTGAATTGGGCAAGCCCATTGAGAGTGAAATCACCGGAGGACAGACGCAGAGTTATCAAATTACCCTGGCCAAAGATCAATCCGTCGACGTGACTATTCAACGCCGCGGGATCGCCGTGGTCGAGCAATTGTCCGCACCGGACGGAAAATCTATTGCCAGGTTCGTTTCGGAGTGGCGTCCGGAGGTGACGGAGAGGGTCGAGTTTGTCGCCGAAACAGCCGGCGCGTACCGACTGGATGTCAGAGCGACGATTAGGGGATCCGTCGGCCGCTATGAGATTCAGATCGCGGAAATCCGCCCGGCGACTGAACATGATCGCTGGCTGCATGAAGCCCACCGCCTTAGCACCGAAGCCTTCACTCTCGGAACCGCTGGAAAGTATCAAGCGGCGGCTTCACTGGCGGCGCGCGCAATCGGGCTAGCTGAAAACGCGTTGGGGCCGAATGACAGCTTTGTCGGTTATCTACTTAATGATCTGGGAGCCTACCAACGGAACGGAGGAGAGTACGCGAAGGCTGAAGCAACACTGCAACGCGCGCTGGCGATCAATGAAAAAGCGCTGGGCCCGGACCATGCGCAGACTGCTGACTCTCTGAACCGGCTTGGTTTGGTCTACCGATTGATGAACGATTACCCAAAGGCAGAACGGCTGTTGCGGCAATCACTGGAGATTACCGAGCGAACCCTGGGTCCGGAACACCCGAGAGTGGTGGCGTTTCTGGACAACATCGAGGCGGTTGAGTTCGACCTGGGCGATCTGAAGCAAGCTGAACACGATCTCGAACGCGCGACAGCCATTGCCGAAAAAATACTCGAGCCCGATAGCGTTGATAATGCGCGGCTACTCAACAATCTCGGGAATCTCTATCGCGCCCGAGGCGACTATGCGCGCGCCGAGCCACTATTGCGGCGGGCGCTGGAAATTTACGAAAGGAAGTTCGGTCTGGAGAATCCCAGGGTCGGTGATACCCTGCAAAATCTGGGTATCATCGCGCGACAAAGGAAAGATTACGCGCGAGCGCTGGAGTTGTACCAACGAGCTTTGGCGATCAGAGAAAAGACGGTCGGCCCGGAGCACCCAAATGTCGCGGCCTTGCAGAATAACATCGCCAACATCTATCACGCCCAACACGAGTTTGCGAAAGCCCTGGAGCTGCAACAACGCGCGCTTAGCATCGCTGAAAAAGCCGTCGGGCCATATCACGGTCTAACGTTGACCTTGCTGGCAAATATTGCCCGGACTTATATGGCGATGGGCGACATCGCCAGCGCCATTCAATTTCAGACCCGCGCAGAGGCGGGCCAGGAAGTTGCCGTCGCTTTGGATCTGGCGGTCGGCTCTGAGCGTCAAAAGCTTGCTTACGTCGACGATCTCGCTGAATCTTCCGCGCGCACCATCTCTTTGAATCTCGGCTTCGCGCCGAATGATCGAGGCGCAGCGAATCTGGCCGCTCTGGTTCTGTTGCAGCGTAAAGGGCGGGTCCTTGACGCGATGTCCGACAACTTCAAGGCCCTCCGCCAACGATCGAGCACCCAGGATCAAAAACTACTCGACCAGTTGAATGGAACGGTCGAGCGGCTGGCCAAGCTGGCGCTCGACGGGCCGGGAAAAACGGAGCGCGAGGAATATCAGAAGCAGCTCGCGTCGCTGGAAGAAGAAAAAGATAAACTTGAAGCGGACATTAGCGAACGCAGCGCAGAATTTCGCGCCCAATCACAGACGGTTACGCTGGCGGCGATCCAGGCCGCAATTCCGACGAGTGCCGCGCTGATTGAATACGCAACCTATCGCCCGTTCGATCCAAAAGCGGCTAACAGTGACGAAGCATTTGGCCAACTTCATTATGTTGCTTACGTCTTGCGCCGAGATGGAGCAGCGCAGGGGAAAGACCTGGGTGACGCAAGAGCGATTGACAGTGCGGTCGACGAATGGCGCCAGTCGTTGCGCGACCCGCTGCTCAAAGACGCGCAGAAACTTGCGCGGGCGGTCGATCAGAAGGTGTTGCAACCCTTGCGCGCGCAGCTCGGAGACGCGACGCAACTGATCATCTCGCCCGATGGCGCCTTGAACCTGATTCCGTTAGCGGCCCTGGTTGACGAGCAGGGGCATTACCTGATCGAGCATTACTCTTTGAGCTACCTGACCAGCGGGCGGGATCTTCTGCGCATGCAGGTGACGCGTGAAAGCAAGAGCAGCCCGCTGGTTGTAGCCAACCCATCATTTGGTGAACCCGCAACTGGGCTGTTCGCAAAGACGAATGCGAACTTGAAATCGACGACGCGAAACAGCCGGCGCCGCAGCATCACGATTGGAAGCGACTTGTCGGAGGTTTACTTCGCACCGCTGGACGGCACATCGCTGGAAGCCAATTCGATCCGTACGCTCTTTCCCGACGCGAGCGTGTTGACCGGGGCAGCAGCGACCGAGTCCGCCGTCAAACAAGTCAAGGCCCCGCGCATTCTGCACCTCGCCACCCATGGATTCTTCCTGGCGACACCCGCGTCAGCAGCGACCGGATCCCCGCTGACGCAACCAAGCAGCGCCAGTCTTGGAATCGCCAATCCGTTATTACGTTCGGGTCTCGCCTTTTTCGGCGCGAATCTTCGCCGCGGCGACAGTAACGAAGATGGGATACTTACAGCACTTGAAGCATCAGGCCTGAATCTATGGGGTACGAAACTGGTGGTCTTGTCAGCTTGCGATACCGGCGTCGGCGAAGTTCGAAACGGTGAAGGTGTTTATGGTCTGCGCCGCGCTTTCGTTTTGGCTGGCGCGGAATCCCTCGTCATGAGCCTCTGGCCGATCAGCGATTTCACGACCCGCGCATTGATGACCAACTATTATCGAAACCTCAAACAAGGACTGGGCCGCGGCGAAGCCCTGCGACAAGTGCAACTCGACATGCTCAGGCACAACCCAAAGCTCCATCCTTTCTATTGGGCGAACTTCATTCAATCCGGCGACTGGACCAACCTCGATGGCCAGCGCTGATTCGCTGAAAGGTTTTCTCAGACTCTCTTATCAAGTTGAAGAAGGCGAGAACCGGGATTTCTCACCTGATTAGCAGATCATT
>JAWVEM010000287.1:0-8705 GCA_033856735.1 Blastocatellia bacterium | reverse complement strand
GAAAGGAAGAGCAAACACTCGCGCTACTTCGCCCACTGGCCAATCTTCTCAGTTCCAAAAGTCCCAATGCCGTTTAGCCGGAAGGCAAAGACGATTCGATTCTCGTTACGCAGGCCGACGTTGAACGTATAGTCCTGCACCGTGACCGAGCAGCAATTCCAGGTATAGCCGAGGGTCGCCGTCGAACTGATTAGAGATCGATTGCTGCCGGCAAACGGGTGCTTCTGAAAATCAAAGAAGAGCGACACTCCACCAAACAACCCCTTGTCGCGATTACCGAGAAAGATCGACGGGCTCCATTGCGAGCCGCGCAAGGTACCCGGCTCTCGCCCGGCCGCATCGGCATACTGTTGCAGACTCGGCACCAGTGTCACGGCCCGCGTGTAATAGAAGGTTGAGAACGCCTGGATCAGCGCGCGGTTGAGGCCAAAGGTGGCCGACATCGCGCGCACGCTGCCCCCGTTCGTGTCGAGGTCAGTGCGAAAGTCCGCGAACAAATGTTCCGAGGGACGATAACGAACGTCGACGTTGATTGGCGAAAACTTGCGCGGCACTGCTCCATAGGTGAAGCCGGAAAAAGTGTCGATGGGATAGAACTGATTCCGCCGGCCGGGTATCAGCGCGCCGCCGAAATATGGATCAAAGAAGTATTTGCCGCGGACGGTAATGGTTAATGCTTCGTAAGGCTGAGTGGCCAGGGAAGATTTTTTCTCGCGGGCCACGCGCTCGGCCTTCTTGCCCACGGTCTCAGTAGATCGCCGCGTATAGAAGCGGTTCGAAATGCCGTATTCAATCTCGTTGGTGTCGGCGATCGCGTCCACGTAATCAAACCGAATGATTTGATTAAAGTTGTCGATGCCGGCGACGCGTCGATAGATCAGGTAAGGCTCGATCACATGTCGAAACCGAACCGAACCATCAGCGCGCCGGAAGTTCCGCGCCAAAGCCGGCGGCCGCAGGTCCAACTCGAGCTCGCCATAGCCGCGCACCACGTCGCGAGCGGACACCAGGCCCGTCGCCGGATCGATTGAATTTGAATAATAGGTGGCCCGCACGCCGCCGGTGGCCGTCAACGACCAGCCGGAGAAATTCAGCGGCACAGACAGGCTGGGATGGAGATCGAAACGCTGCACGATCGAAGGCGTGATGATCGGATCTCGTCCGACCGTGGCGCGAAATGTCGCCAGGTCGCCCGGGGTCTCTTTGCGGCTGACACCTTCGACTGCGCTCTCCCAGGAGTAATAGACCGGGATGTTCTTGAACCAGTGCAGCGGCGACGGGCGACGGTCGAGCGAGATGCTGGGCAGCTCGCGAATGCGAATCTGCGAGTCCTGCAAAGACGTCGCCTGCGTGTTCAGCCGAAAGTTGAAACTGTAGGCGTGATAGTTCTTGTTGATGAAAACCTGCGAACGCTCTTCCGGTGAAATTGCCTGCTGGATCGAATCAGAGAAAATCTGGCGGAAGGCAAGGCTGGAGGTAATATTCACGTCAGCCGCCGCCAAAAATCCATTGGGAAAATAATGGACGGCGTCGATGTAAAAGCTGGACCCACCCTGGTTCGGATGTGTCGCATCCTCTTTCGGTCCGAGCATGCGATCGAAGACGGTATAGAAACCCATGTTGAAAAACGAACGCGAGTTGGCGCGCGTGCGCAAATCGCCGCCGATGCCGATGCCGCGCTGGGAAAAGAAATCGCCGCGCAAGGTAATGTCGGCCGAGCGCCCGAGCGTCATATAGTAAGCGTCCGAAACACGAAAGCCCTTGGCGCCTGAAGCGCTGAAGGTTGGGGTCAGGAATCCTGACTGGCGGTCATCATGCTTCAGTGAAAGCGAAGCGTAGGGCAGGTAAATGACCGGCACATTCTTGACGCGGAAGGTGGGCGAGGAAAGTTTTACCTTGTCACCGGTTTTGATCTTCGCTCGCTTCGCGCGAAAACTCCACTTGGGCACCTCTTCGTCACAGGCTGTGATCTCGCCATTGATAACGATGATCGTCGTCAGGTTGACTCTCTCAACCCGCTCGGCGGTGAAGTACATGCGAGTACCGTCGTTGGTCTGGTTGGTATAACCGGTCGAGTTGAGAAAGAATCCGGTCTTCGTCTTGTAATTCCATTCCGCCCGGCTGCCCGTGATGCGTTGCTGTTCGCCCTGATCAAAGACCACGTTTCCTTCGGCGACAACCAGGTTGGTTGCGTCATAGACGGTAATTTTATCGGCTTGCAAACGGTACGTGCCGATGCGCGCATCGACGTTGCCTTCGTCAACTTCGACAATTGCGCCTTTGGTTCCCGAAACGGTTTTTGTGGCGGCATCGACGGTGAGCGTATCACCCGGCTGCACGGGAAGCAGCTTCCCCGGCGCTGTCGGGCGCACCGGCTGATTCTGTTGCAGCGGGTTAACGTTCGGAGTGTCGGTGATCGGGTTTTCGACCTTGCGATCGACGGGGTTTGTTTGCTGCGCGCGAGCGTGCCCGGCGCCCAGGCAGGCAAGCGCTACGCATGCCATGAGCGGCAAAACGCGCGTCAGTCGCAACCTGATTGTCGAAGCAGTTGAGCGCACGCTTGAAAGCTGCCGACCTCCGCGCCAGGGCTATAATCAATTGCGCCTGCTGCGAAGAGGAGAACCCGCAGCCGGCGCGCCGTTGTCGCTAACGGAATGCGCCGATGCTAACATGCGCGATGGGTGACTAGGAAACGCTAACAAGAGTTTCTCCCCTCTCCCACTGGGAGAGGGGCGGGGGTGAGGGCTTATGACGAGTAAGGCCCCTCCGCAAGACTCGTCTTACCGAGAGGAACCGCACCAAGAAGGATCGACATGATCAAGCAGCGACAGTATCGCGGTGGCTATCAGGTTGCGGGCCTGGTAGAACTCGCCAGGGAACTGCGAAAGAAACAAACATCGGCGGAGATGCTCCTTTGGCGGCTTCTTCGAGATCGTCGACTGCTGGGTTTCAAGTTCAGACGACAACATCAGGTCGGTGATTACGTGACGGACTTTTATTGTCGCGAAGCCGGCCTAGCAATTGAATGCGACGGTGCAGTGCACGAGCGAAATGAGCGATGGCACCATGATAGGAATCGTGATGCCTACATGATCGGCCAAGGCGTGCGGGTCCTGAGAATCCCAAATGAACGGATAGTGAATGACACAGTAAGCGTCTTGGAAGAGATCGCGAAATATCTTTCTCGGGTGCCTGCGCAGATGTGATGCCCATTAAGTTAGAGCCGACTCCCCTCTCGCACTGGAGAGGGGCCAGGGGAGAGGGTGCGAAGCTTAGAGCGCAATACTTCTTATATTCGGTTCGTTGTGTTTGTCAGCGACAACGAAGAGAAAAAAGCTACCAGCCAAGCAGGCCCTCACCCCAACCCTCTCCCAAAAGGAGAGGGAGTAAGAGAACAACGAAGAGTTTTCCTCCTGTAGATTGTGGTTCTGGTTCTTTATTCCGCTCTTCCGGAGGAAGAAGGGGATAAACGCGAGCATGGTTGCACCATTAACTCTGTCCCTGATGATCGTGGCCGGCGAGGCGTCTGGCGACGCGCATGCCGCGGCCCTCGTGCGCGCGCTGCGCCAGGCAGCGCCGGAAACGCATTTCGATTTCTTTGGTTCGACCGGAGCTCTGATGCGCGCCGCCGGCGTTGATTCCATAGTGCAAGCAGACCATCTGGCCATTCTCGGCCTTTGGGAAATCGGTCAGGCCTTACCGAAATTCTGGCGCGCTTTCGGCGAGTTGAAACGCGCAGCCATTGAAAGAAAACCCGACGCGGTAATCCTGGTCGACTGGCCTGACTTTAATCTGCGACTCGCGCGCTGGCTGCACCGGCGCGGCGTGCGGGTCATCTACTACATCAGTCCGCAACTTTGGGCCTGGCGTTCCTACCGGGTCCGAGGCGTGCAACGCGACGTCGATCTGTTGCTTTCGATTCTGCCCTTCGAAAAAGATTGGTACGCCGCGCGCGGCATGACGCAGGTCGAGTACGTCGGCCACCCGCTCACCGGCGAAGTGCGCGCGCGCTATGGACGAGAAGAATTCTGCCGCCGCAACGATCTGGATCCTGCGCGGCCGATCGTTACGCTGCTGCCGGGCAGTCGTCACAAGGAACTGGTGCGCATTCTGCCGCCGATGATCGCGGCGGCGTCTTTGATCACCAGGGATCGCCCGGAGGTTCAGTTCGTCGTGATGGTGGCCGCGAATCGGGATCCCCGGGAAGCGCGAGAGATAATAGCGGCGAGCGATCACGATTCGTCGCTGAAAGATTCGCTGCGGGTCATTCATCGGGAAACGCGCGAAGCATTGGGCGCGGCCGACGCGGCGGCGGTCGCCAGCGGCACGGCCACGCTTGAGGCTGCTTTGCTCGCCACGCCGCTGGTCGTTGTCTATAAAGAGTCGACGCTTAACTGGCATACGCTGGGCAGTCTGATTACGGCTGAGCATTACGGGCTGGTGAATCTCATCGCGGGGCGACGGCTGGCGACGGAGCTGATTCAGGATCAATTGAACGGAGAGTCGCTCGCGCGCGAGTTGTTGGCCCTGCTCGAACCGGATCGCAATGCCGCGGTGCGATCCGAACTCAAAGAAGTAGCGGAAAAGATCGGCGACCCCGGAGCTTCCGATCGAGCCGCACGCGCGGTTCTGAATTTCCTGGGGCAGCGTTCGTAGCGGTTGGCGTTCTAGGTTCCCCATTCTGGCCGCGGTTATCGCAAAACTGTCGGCTAACGGCGTATAGAGTACCAACTTCAGTTGGGCCTTATCTTCCCGCTTAAGAAAAAGCCCGACTGCAGTCGGTACTCTAGACACCCGGTAATCAAAGGTAGACACCAATGCCACGAAGGGCCACCGATGGAATTAATTGAGCGCCTCGCGCGCATTCGTTACAAGCTCTTGATTGCCGTGGGCGTGCTTCTCGCATTTCTGGTGATTCTTGTCGTAACCGCCGGCCTGGTGCTGTGGATCACAGCGCCGCGCGACAAAGCAAAGGTAGTTAAGAACCGAATCGGCATGGAGTTCGTGTCGCTCGCTCCCGGCAATTTCATGATGGGTTCAGAAAACGGAAAGCCCGACGAAAAGCCAGCTCACCGAGTAGCAATCAGCAGAGGGTTTCTGATGGGACGTTACGAAGTGACCCAGGGCGAATGGAAATCTGTCATGGGCCGCGAGCATGCGAACTTCAAAGGCGATAATTTCCCCGTGCAGTTCATTACCTGGAACGATACCCGGGAGTTCATCGCGCGTCTGAATCAAACCAACGACGGCTACACTTATCGCTTGCCCACGGAAGCCGAGTGGGAATACGCCTGTCGCGCCGGCACCACGACTGACTACGCGGACGAGCTGCAGTGGTTGGCCTGGTATCTGAGTAACTCGGACCAACGTGTCCACCCGGTCGGGCGGCTTCACCCGAATGCGTGGAGCTTGTATGACATGCACGGCAACGTCACTGAGTACTGCCAGGATTGGTACGACGCGAATTATTATCGGGACAGTCCGGCCATCGACCCGCCAGGCCCCAGCAACGGACAACAACGTGTTTTCCGCGGAGGTTCATTCTTCGACCCCGGCCCGGTCTCGTCACTGATCGATGGCTCGCTCCGTTCGGCAGCGCGCAACCAGGTTGCTCCTGACGGAGGGATTCTTGAGGAACATGGGTTTCGCATAGTTGCCGTGCCGCGGTAGTTACAGAACGGGGAGCGGTAGCGACCCGATCAAACACTCAACTTCTTCGGAACCTCGCGGGATAACTGGAAGATTGGTTCCGCCATCGATTACCGAGTTGAGTCTTTGACCCGGTCGCTACCGCTCCCGGTTCTGTATCATCGGGCGTTTGACTTCTCGCTGCTATCTGACATAAAAACCTTTTCGTCTTCGTCCGTTGTCAGCTCTACAAAATCCACCTTCGAACTCAACAGGAGAATTGCGCACAATGCCGCGTCGTAGTTGGAAGAAGTTTGCGGGCATTACATTGTTCGTAATTATCGCGCTCCTGGTTTTGGGAGTGACGCTCACGATTGGCTGGCGTCCTTTAATTGGCGCGAAGAAGCGTGCGCTTACCGATCGCAAGTTTGAAGCGACGCCGCAGAGACTGGCGCGCGGCAAGTACCTCGTTGACGGGGTGATGGGATGTTTTGGTTGTCACTCGGACCAGGATTGGTCCAAGCCGGGCGCACCGCCGGTTGCAGGGCGTGAAGGATCCGGACACGTCTGGTCTGATCAGGACAAGCCATGGCTAGTCGCTCCAAACATCACGCCCGACAAAGAGACCGGAGCGGGCAATTGGAGTGACGACATGTTCGCGCGCGCGATTCGCGAAGGCATCGGGCACGACGGCCGGGCCCTTTTCCCGATCATGCCGTATCAGAATTATCGCCAGATGTCGGATGAAGATCTCGCTTCAGTAATCGCGTACGTGCGCACCGTTCCAGTCGTGCGTAATCAGTTGCCGACAACAAAGATGCCTTTCCCACTCAATTACCTTATGCAGACTATGCCGCAGCCGGTAACCGCCGCCGTACCGGCGCCGGATCAATCAACCCCGGTTGCTCGTGGTACGTATCTGGTGCGCATGGGAGCGTGCGCTGATTGCCACACGCCACAAGAAAAAGGGCAGCCACTGCCGGGAATGGATTTCGCCGGCGGCTTCCTCATGCACGAGCCGAAGGGCGATGTAGTGTCCTCGAACATCACGCCCGCCGCGTCGGGGATCGGTTACTACAACGACACATCGTTTGTGCAGGCGATACACACCGGCAAAGTCGGCGCGCGTCCATTGCACTCGTCGATGCCCTGGTACTTCTATGGCAAGATGACGGACGACGATCTGAAATCGGTGTTTGCATTCTTGCAGACGCTCAAGCCGGTCAAGCACCAACTCGACAACACCGAACCACCGACCTACTGCAGGCTTTGTAAGCAGAAGCATGGGTTCGGCCGGACGAACTAACCACTGCGCGCGCATCCTTGCGTGCGGTTCGCGCGCATCCGGGCCCGCTCGCTTCAGTGGCTTTGCCTTGAGTAGCACCGGCTCTTTTCATTCACCGCGCCATCCCAGGCTTGCTCGACCTACTCTCTCACGGCTTCCCTTTCATCGTATCTCGTAAGTCATGGCAACTTGCCCAATCGGATGGACATCAGACCGAAGCTTCAAAGAGACTCCAAAATTAAAGAATACAGTTCCATTTCAAATGAGCACCCCCCCTACTTAGGAAAAGCATTGGCATCATCGGTGGAGGAATAGGTGGAGTTGCTGCGGCGGTAGCTCTGCGTCAAATCGGCGTCGATGCGACCGTCTATGAAAGGGCGACGCAGATGCGCGAAGTCGGCGCAGGAATGATGCTCTGGCCCAATGCCACCCGCGTGCTGCGTGATATAGGACTCCTCGAAGATGTTCTGGCGCGCAGCGGTTCGAGCACTAATTTTCTGGTCCGAGCGAGTTGTGGCAAGATCCTAATGAGTATCGCGCTGGGGAAGTTTGATGTACCCGCTGTCTGTGTGCGCCGGGCTGATCTACTAGCCGTTCTGCTGTCAACCCTGCAACCTGAGCAGGTTCGTTTAGGACATGAGTTCCACCATTTGGAGCAGTCGCGCGATAAGGTCCGCGTTTATTTTGCGGACGGCGACATGAAAGACCACGACGCGGTGATTGGCGCTGATGGAATTCGATCCCGTGTGCGCCAGGGGTTGTTCGGCGCCTCCGATCCAATCTATCGAGGTTATATGGTCTGGCGCGGGGTCGCTCGTTACGATGGCGTCGCAATCGGACCCGGGACCAACACCGAGACCTGGGGGGCCGGCAAGCGCTTCGGTATCCTCGACATTGGTCAAGGTAAGTTCACGTGGTACGCAACCTTGAATGTACCGTCCGACCATTGCGACGCGCCCGGCGGCCGGAAGCAGGAGATTCAACGGGCCTTCGCCGGGTGGCACGACCCGATCCCAAATTTAATCGAAGCAACAGAGGATGCCGAAATCCTGAAGAACGGCGCTTTCGACAGTGTTCCTTTGCGACGTTGGGGAAATGGGCTGGTAACGCTGCTCGGTGATGCTGCGCATCCGTGTACCCCGAATCTGGGACAGGGGGGATGTATGGCTCTCGAAGACGCTCTGGTACTGGCCAAATGCGTGGGCAAGGAAATCTCCGTTGAGACTGCGCTGCGTCGCTACGAGTCGCTACGATACTCGCGCACGCGGCACATGCAACAACGATCTCTCATGATGGGACACATCGGGCAGTGGGAGAATCGGCTGGTTGTGGGCGGACGCCGGATGGTCACCAACCTACTTCCGGCCCGGCTGTTTGAACACAATTTGAGAAGGGTTTACCGCTACGAGACTTAGGTTCATAGGACGACCTCAGGCTTGAACGGCTCAAACGAACCCGCGATAAGTCTTCGGTCATGCGCTTTATAATCTTGCTGAGAATCAGGAGCAATTGTATCTCATGAATAAGAAGCTTCAATGTCTTGCTCTCGCCGGAGCAGGCTTAATTTCATTTGGTCTCTGGCTGCAGCCGGCAAGCCTGGCATCGCCTTCCGCGCCGGAGGAGAGTAGCGCGATGCCAGAGAACGGCGATACAGGCAGTCTGTACGATAAGAAATGCGCTGAGTGCCACGGCAAAGACGGGAGATCGAAGTCCTTCAGGGGCAAGCACTCACACGCGCGCGATTTGACGGATGCAGAATGGCAGCAGCGGGTCAGTGACGAACGAATCTATA
>JAWVEM010000286.1:0-5508 GCA_033856735.1 Blastocatellia bacterium | reverse complement strand
GGTTCGCCATCGAGAACCGCACGAATGCGTACACCTTCAGCATCGGCCCCGGCAATCTGAGTGGTGACAGCCGAGCGCTTGGGATGCAGGCTGGCATGCTCGAGCTGCGCCTCAAACTCATCCACATACTTATCCTGAAAAAGTTTCTTCGCCTGCGCTTCCTTTTCCGGCGTCTTCAACCATTCACGGGGCGAGCGAACGCGAATCACTACGTCACCCTGCGTGAGTTCGAAGAACTGCATTTGTCCCGAGCTCTGATCGGTAATCTGCCAGTTGGACGGATAATCGAATGACAATCCATCTTTGGCAAAATGTTTGATGTTGGGGTCCTGGGCTAAAGCGCTGATGACAAGTAACAGCGAGGCCATCGCGAAAATCGTGGTTCGTAGCAAGCTCTTTTCTCCTCCTCGAATCGGTTGAGCATCTTAGCGCGTTTTCATCCATTCAATACAGCGCTCAAGGTGGCGGCGCATGTTTTCACGGCTATCCGCATGAATCCGGCCATGGCCCGGCAAAACCCATTCGAAACCGCTCTCAGAATAATTGTCGAGAAGTTTTTCCATCGAACGCGTCTGCTCAGTCCACGAATACCAGCACGCGTTGCGAAACGCGATCAGCGTCGCGCGGTTAGGCGACCACGCCAAATGATCGCCGGTGAACAGAAACTTCCGGCGATAAAGGAGCACGACATGTCCTCGCGTGTGGCCGGGGACTGGAATCGCCGATAGATCTTGATCGAGTTTGATTGATTCCGTGCCCTGAAGCACGCGCTCAACCCCAAGTCGCACGGCGCCGTCGTCGGCATGCATTACACGTTCACAACTAAACTCTTCGGCGAAACGATCGTGATCCGCGACGTCGTCGCGATGGGTCAGAAACATTGTATTGACTCCGCCCATGGCCGCGATCTTCTTAACCAACTGTGTAGCAAACCTGGGCGAATCGATCAGAACGTTGCCGCCTTCGCTTTGCGGACGAATGATCAAGTAGCTCCACGCGCCAAAACTTGATTCCGCGGTGAAGCCACAAAAATAAACGTTGTCGGCGATCTGTGATGGAAAAGCGTCGATGCCGATATGCGCATCGTGATGTTCAGTCGTCCCGATCGAGGCCGTCGGACATGCGACCAGCGCCATCAAAGCCCGTTCTGTTTCCGCTTCACTTTCCGGTTGGCGAGAGACAACGGAAGCGTCACCCACGTCGGTAAATGTCTCGGGAGCAATTTGGCGGCACGCGTCACAGTCGATGCACGTCGAATCGACAAAGAAATCGCCGGGAATATTTTCGGGAAGTCGTAATGCTGGATTAGCCATGACTCGATGAAGTCAGGACCACCTGCGTCAGCGATGGTCCATTCGATAACTCTAGTTGCGCTCAGGAATATGATGAGCCAGCGAGCCTGTGAGTTCAAGGAGGGAGTCTCTCGCCCGTAGTGGGCCGCTGCCATTTGCGCAAACCTGACGGGTGAATTCACGGTGAATCCGATCGGACCCGGGAAAACATCTCTGCGCGTTGTGCAGGACGGCTTTCGACGGATTCCGCTGCCGATGAGTTCTATGGAGGCTGTGAGATTGGTTGGCGCGATACCTTCGCAGGCATTCGACGTTACTTGTCTGAACCACGAACCCGATTTGTTTTCAGTGCATCGCGTGGCCAGGAGAGTCGTTGGCCATTACGATGATGTAAGCTGTCTTTGACCCACCCGAATATCCCGAATAGACAAACGGCAGGCCGGGAGTAGTGGCTTCCTTCGACATGCCGATATCCTTGTTGGTTAGACCGGGCGCATAGAGCATGTAGTGTGCTGGAAACTCAGTCGTCGAAAGCTGGCCGGATTTCGGATCGAACTTCACGTCGCCGGCCAGCATGTAAGCTATACCCGTCCTCGCTGGACTGTGAAAGCGGCCTTGAGCAAAGCCCTCGTCAATATCGCGTTTGATCTCGGCGGCGGATTTCTGCAGCGCAAGTAATTCTCCGACACGCAACATGACCGGCAAAATCGTTCTGCTGCCCTCAGGATCCCAGCAGGTCGGATGTACGGCGGTATCTCCGTTTTGAATGCCGTCCCGATTGACCATACAACTGAATCCATTTGATCCCGTCCGCGCCTTCTCATAACCGTTCTTGCCAAACGTGTAGACGGTGGCTTCTTTTCGCAAGTGAACGGGGGCGGCTTTCAGCGCGAGTGCGATTTCCTGCTCATGAGAGATCAACGCTTGTGACGGTCTCGGGAGGTTAGCGTCAAAGACTAATACCGATTCGGCATCGCCAGAAGGAATCTTGCTGACAGCTTTGTGCTCGGCAAAGACCGACAGGGAGCCAAGACTCAAAACGCACAGAGCCACTAAGCGTCCTAGCATTTGAATTCTCCTTGATTAGTAACGATTAGTTTTCTTTGTGCCTTGGCGCCTTTGCGAGAAACAATCTCACGAAGAGGCTGCCTCTGAGAATTCGAGCAGATAAAGTCCGCGCCGCGGACTCATATTGGCGCAACTCTACAGATTCGGTTTTTTGGGCGGTTGGGGTTTCAGTGCCGGCGCATTGTCCGGCTTCTTCGGTTCGATGGCGGCTTCAGGTTTTTCGGGCGGAAAATCTTTTTCGTCGATGTCGATGATCTTCACTTCCGCGCCAAACTTGTGATAGCCGCGGAAAAGAATTTCATTGCGAGTCTGCTCAGTCTGTCCGCGGTCGCGGGCCGTGAGTTCCACCATGGCGCGCGATGGCAGCAGGTGTTCCTGCTCATTGATCTTGACCCACTCGTAGTCAATCGTCGTGTTGGCCGCGGTAATCGGAAACCCGGGATCGATCTCGGTGCTAATCTCCTCCAGCCGCAGCACGCGATAGTTTTCGCGGTCGACCCAGATACGCCCTCGATAACCTGCGACGGTTTGCTGCCGCAAAGCTCCGCCCTCGCCCCATCCCAGGATCTGATGAGAAAACTGTTTCTTGACTTCGTACTCGTAGACGATCGCTCGCCGTCCGCGCAACGTATCGGTGTCGACCATGTTGAACTCAGCCCGGCTGTCCGGCTTGAAGAGATCGCTCAACGCGGTCACATATTCGCCGGTTGAGGTGGTGCCGCCCAGCTTCATCCCATAGCCCTGGCCTTCGGTCGCGGGCACGCCGTTTACCGAAAGCAATTTGTAATCTTCGCCGGCGCTCTGGCGATAACTCACGGCGATGCTCAAGCGATCGTAAACCGCCCAGTTCTTGCTTTGCCCGTAGGCATGCGAACGCGCAATCTGTTGCTTGACGAGGTAGTCGGGCATCGTCTCGGCGGCGCCGAGCGTTGCCTTGCGAGCCTGTTCAAGCAGTTCCAGTCCTTCACTGGACCGAGGTAAAGAAGCTGCCACGGGATTCGCACGCCGGCGATCGGCTTCGGCCAGGGTGCGTTGCAACGCAGCATCGTTACCACTCTTCGTAGCCACCAGCGACCGCAGGCCGTCAGTCATAGGAAAAGCGATGCCGCGCTTTCTAACGTCGTCGACCAGTTTGCCTTTCGACTCCGGATGTTTTGGCAATTGATAGAGGAGCTGCACGAATTCCTGGTTCGTCAGCGGCGGTCCCTGCTGTAGTTCAGTCGCCTGCGGGAACGGCGTATCGCCGGTTTGCGCGAAGGCGGGAGAAAAAGATGATCCGGCGCACAGTGTCAGAAATGAAAGGGCGACAACCCACGCGAATTTAAGAACGAGAAAAGAATTGGAGTGTTTCAAAACTACCTTCCGTTGAAATGCGGGACTTATCCCAAAAATAATTTCCTTCGTTTAGATGCAGGACTTGTCCTGCGTCCGATCGGACGGACAGCTCCGTCCGCAACAATTCGTAAGCGATGAATGAATATTTCTATCGACTCCACGTTAAGGGCGCGATGATTTTCGAAAGCGTGTCAGATTTTGACGGTTCGCGTTCCAGCACCGGATACTTCTCGCCTTCGCCATACGTTACCTGGTAAGGCGTGACGTGGCCTTCGTTGTCGATCATCAACTCAAGGTGCCGCTGCTTGGGATCTGTAGTCGCTCTCACCGCGTCGCGCAGGACTTCGGCTGAATAGGCCTTGCCGTTAACCGCGAGTAGCTTCATCCCCGGACCGATGCCGGCCCTGGCCGCTGACATGCCTTCGATCACGTCCGCAATCAAACCGTCCTGATTGAGTCGCAGCCCAATGGAATAGCCCATTTCCGTGCCGTGACGCACCTGCTCCAAGTCTTTCAAAAAACCATTGGGCGTCGTTTCATAGGCCAGTTTCCAACCGCCCCTTTCGATGCCGCCCAGCGGCGCATGGAAGTCTGTGGAATTCAAACGCGCCTGCAAAAAAGTGCGCCAGTCGAAGACGGCGACGTCATTCAACGTGGCGACGACATCGTCAAATCCGTAGGTCTTGACCAACGGCCCGGTGCTGGGCGCCCCATGAAATCGTTTGCAGAAATCGTCAAGCGAGCGTTTGCCTCCACTCAGTTCGCGAATTTTCGTGTCCGCATCCAGCCAGATCAGCCAGCCTTCATCATAAAAGTCGACACTGCGGCGGAGCGAATTCCATTCACCTGGCGCCTCGTAAAGGATCTGCGCCGCGATCGTGGTGTCGATCAAAGGCCGCCACATGCGGCCCGGCTTGTGATCGAGATCGGCGGCGATTTGAGCCAGGTGATCGCGATATTGCTCCGGCGTCCACAGACCGCTGCGGGCCGCAAGCAAATTTCCGAGGTACTGCGTCAGGCCCTCGTAAACCCAGAGCAGCTCGCCCTTCATCGGCTCCTGATAATTCGGCGTCGCCAGGCCGGCGGGCCGTCGAAACTTTCCATTCCACGAGTGCACGAACTCGTGCGGCAGCACGCCGAGCGAAACATCGCGCAACGCCGGATCGAGCAGGGATCGCTCAGCCACACGACTGTCGTTCGATTCATGGTGTTCGAGTCCGAAGTGCGCCGTGTGATCGCTTAGCGTCAGCAGAAAGTGATAGTGCGTGTAGTGCGTCGCGCCAAACAACGACACCGCTTCGGTAACAACGCGCTTCAGTGTAGTAGCCAACTCGGGACTGATTTCCAGGTCCGCCGGGTTGTCGGCTGCGATATCGATCTCATTGGGAGGATTGACCGCGAGGGGAACGACTAAAAAATACTCACCGGCGAGCACTGGAGAATCGACCAGGCGTTCGAGCGAGACGGGAGCGAAATCAACTTTGCTCGCTGACTGTCTGGCGATTGGAAGCGACGTGCCGAACTTCCACCCGGCGGGCAGACTCAGATTCGCTTTGAAAGTAACGTCGGCGATATTCGTACCTGCAGGATAAAGGACCAACTGGTTCCAGGTAACGATCGCCAGATGCGCGGTCGTCGAAGCGCCGGCCGTGAAGCCGCCGGCAAATGACGGCGAAAGAAAATCAAGTGCGACCTCGAGTTCCCGGGCGCCGGCGGGAACTTCCAGATGAAACGCGTACATGTCCACGTCGTCGCGCCGCCAGGGAATCGTCTTGCCGCCCGCGGTAAATTTCAACCCCGCGAGATTGACGAT
>JAWVEM010000285.1:0-6255 GCA_033856735.1 Blastocatellia bacterium | reverse complement strand
CCTATTTCGCCACGTCTATCGTCGGTAGACCCGCGGCGCGAAGCGCCTGATTCAGCGCCGGAATATCCTTCGACTTGATCGCCAGCCAGTTTTCCTGAAGCGACCGGGAATCTTTCACCACCTCGGGAACTGCGGCGGCAGCCTGTGGCGTCGGTGCGAGATCGACTTCTTCGAAGAGATTGAAGAGGGTCCGCACTCTGCCTGAGGCACTTGCGATGCTTAAACGCGCGCCGCCAGCTCCACCCGGTCCCCCACCACCCGTGCCGGCCAGAGCCTGAAGTTTTTCGCCCAAAGCGTCGAGCTGCATCTTCAGGTCCGCTGATGCTCGCGGACGCAATTCAGCAATCTGACCCCGAATACGCTTGATACTCTCTGAAATGGAATCCAACGCCAGCCATTCATCGTAAAGTTGCTTCGATAGTCTAAATTGCTCCCTCAGATCAGCATTCGAAGTCTTGACCCGCGGATCCATCATTATCGTCAGCGCCTGCTGATAACTCTTTCCACCAACCGTCAGTACGACGGAATATTTCCCCGGCATCGCCCACGGCGAAGTTGATTCCGGCGCAGTGTTGCGAGAGACGGCCGCGATCGGATACTGCGGCTGGACGCCGGGAACGGGCGCGTAATGCAGGTCCCAAAGAAAGCGATGCACGCCCGCGTCACCGGAGAGTTTCTGCGGCGGTCTTACCCAGTAAGGCGGAATTGAAAGAGCCGGATCGGGAGTAGGGAGCGGATCGGCGCTCGAGTAATGTCGCACGACCTGGCCTGCTTCATCTTTGATTTCCAGGGTCGCTGCTCCCGACGCACCCGCCCCGATGTAGTAATCGATCATTGCGCCGTCAGGTGGGTTTTCACCCGCGGGTTCGTCGGGCGGTAGTGGCGTGTCGCTATTCGTATTCCAGCGAACTCGCAAGGCCGTCTGTGGACGAAACAGCACCGCGCGCGCTTTCAACATCGAAGCCTGGAGTTGTCGCAGCGGCGTGACGTTGTCGAGAATCCAGAACCCTCGCCCGTGCGTCGCGACACACAAATCGTCGCCCTTGATGATCAGATCGCGAATCGAGCTGGCTCCCATGTTGAGACGCAGAGACTGCCAGTGATCGCCGTCGTCGAACGAGACATAAACAGCGCGCTCGGTACCGGCGAACAGCAAACCTTTCCTTTCCGGATCTTCGCGGACCACGTCGGTGTTTTCATTTTCGGGAATGCCCTTGGTCACTTCAGTCCAGGTTGTTCCCGCGTCATGCGTGCGATAGATGTGCGGCCGCAGGTCGTCCAGTCTCAGCGTGTTGATAGCGGCATAGGCGGTGTTCTTATCAAAGTGACTGGCGTCGATAATAGAAATCTTCTGCCAGGGCTTGAGCTGTTTTGGAGTGACGTCGGTCCAATGCGCGCCGCCGTCGGTTGTCCGATGAATCAAGCCGTCATCGGTCCCGGCCCAAATCAGATCAACGTCGAGCGGTGACGGGGCGACAGCATAGATCACGCCGCGCTGCGTGGCGGCTGCGCTGGTTTGCGATCGATACTTGCCAACGGTTTCGGGCACTTCGAATGTCTTTCGAGTTAGATCGGGACTTATTTGATCCCAGTTTCGCCCACCGTCTTTCGTCTTCCAAAGCGTGTTGGTAGAAAAGAAAAGCAGGTGCGGATCAACCGGCGAGAAGACCACCGGCTGAGTACGAACCGCGCGAAAATCCGCACCGCGAAAAGGCTTGGGCATGATGTTCTGAGCCTGCCCAGTGCGGCGATCGTAGCGCGTTAGTTTCCCGCCATAGACAATGTCCGGATCGAGTGGATCCGGCGTGACGTAGCCATACTCCTCAGCGCTTACGGGATGCCATTCGCGGAAAGTAATCTCGCCATCGTTGCCGCGACTGGCTATACAAACGGAACCGCTCTCCTGCTGGCCGCCGCACAATCGATACGGAAAAGCGTTGTCGGCGTTGACGTGATAAAGCTGCGCGGTTGGCTGGTTGTACCAACTGCTCCAGGTCTTACCACCGTTTGCGGTGACAATCGCGCCCTGATCGCTGCCCAGCAAAACCACATCGGGGTTGTTCGGATTGATCCATACATTTTGATAATCGTCGCCGCCCGGCGCGCCGCGAAACGCGCTCCAGGTCTTGCCACCGTCGATTGATTTCCAGCTTACGGTACTCGCAACGATCACTACCTCGGGATCTTTGGGATTGAATCTCGGAACTGAAAGATCGCCGCCGCCAATGCGGCCGGCCGGACGCGGGTCCTTGGTGATGATGGCCCAATTTTCGCCCGCATCGTCAGACCGAAACAGGTTAACTGCACCCGGGGATGCCACCGATGCGATCAGGCGATTGGGCGAACTCGGTGCGATGGCGAGGTTTGCCTGGGTGATTCCTTCCGGCAATCCACCTTTCAACTGCCGCCAGGTCTTTCCATTGTCGGTGGATTTGAATATCCCGCCCCCGGTCCCGCTCCAGGCAGCGTTTTCCCAGGGACCCTGGCGTGCTTCCCAAAGCGCCGCGTAGGCGATGTCAGGGTTCGCAGGATCGATTAATACATCGGCGCCTCCGGTGTTCTCATCTTTGTAGAGAACTTTCTCGAACGACTTTCCGCCGTCGGTCGAGCGAAAGATACCGCGCTCCTGGTTCGGGCCGTAAGGGTGGCCGGCGACCGCGACCAGGAGGCGATTTGGATCTCTCGGATCGACCGCGATCTGTGGAATCTGCTGGCCGTCGCGCAGAGCAAGATGCGTCCAGGTCTTCCCGGCATCGTTCGATCGATATATCCCATCACCGACCGAGAGATCAGGACGCTGTAGTCCTTCGCCGCTACCGACGTAAATGATGTTCGCGTCGGAAGGCGCCACTGCGATGCAACCAACCGAACCCGTCGGTTGTTCGTCGAAGATTGGCGTCCAGGTGCGTCCATAGTCGTCGGTCTTCCAAACGCCGCCGTTCACCTGAGCGACATAGAAAACGTTCGGTTGCGAAGGCACTCCGGCGACAGCCCGCGTCCGGCCACCACGAAAGGGCCCGATGCTGCGCCAATGCAATGGCTTGAAAAGATCGGGATTGAACTGCTGAGCAAACACCGAACCAGCACTGCCTGCAATCATCAAAGTAACTATGAAGGTTAAGAGTAATCGTGACGGCATCGAACCAAAGAATTGGGTTTTCATTTTTTGAAATTCTTCGTGGATTTCGAAAAGAGTTTTAAGACCGTTCGGCGGTGAATAGTATCGTCAACGTATGCCAAAGTCTAACTGCCTGGGAACCCATCCATTTCCACTTCTCATTTATCATTGACCATTGCAGGCGAAGGTTGAAAGTACCAAACTTTAGTCGGGTAACTTTTCGTCAGTGCCCGACTAGAAGTTGCTACGGTTAACGCTTATCTTAAATTTCCAATGAGAAATGACAAATGGAAATTTTCTGGGAGGTTGTAACTGAAGCCACATGAAACTCCTTATCTTGAACCACTCCGAAGTCGAGCAACTTCTTCCTATGTCCGAATGTATCTCGGCGATGGAAGACGTATTCCACGCGCTGGCCGGCGGCGAGGCCCATCAACCGTTGCGCACGATCTTCAAACCACCCATGGTTAAAGGCGTGCTCGCCATGATGCCTACGTTTCGCGAAGGCCCGTCTCCGTTGTTCGGCTTGAAAGCGATTTGCGTATTTCCCGGTAACGCGGCGATTGGCAAAGACGCGCACCAGGGCGGGGTGATGCTCTTCGACGGGACCACGGGTGAGTTGCTCGCCCTCGTTAATGCCTCCGCGATAACTGCGATTCGCACTGCCGCCGTGAGCGCGCTCGCCACACGCCTGCTGGCGCGGGACGGCGCGGGCGATCTGGCAATCATCGGCGCCGGCGTGCAGGCCCGGCCTCACCTGGCTGCGATGAACTGTGTTCGTTCAATCAAGAGGGTCCGCATAGCCAGCCGTCGTTTTGAAAATGCACAGAACTTCGCGAGCGAAATTCAGCCTCACTTCCCTACTCTTATCGAGCCGTGTGAAACGGTTGAAGCAGCCGTGCGCGGCGCCGACATTATCGTTACGGCGACCACTTCAAGAGAGCCGGTGCTGCGACGTGAATGGATTTCACTCGGCGCGCACATCAACGCCATCGGGACATACTCGCCTACAGCCCGCGAAGTCGACACCGCGACCGTCGTCGCCTCCAGTCTGTTTGTGGATCGTCGTGAATCTGCCTTGAATGAAGCCGGAGATTACTTAATCCCAGCGAGCGAAGGCGCGATCGGCCCCGAACATATCCGCGCGGATTTGGGAGAAGTACTTACCGGCGCCCACCCTGGCCGCAAGTCAGAGGAAGAGATCACCCTATTCAAATCGCTTGGCTTAGCGGTGGAAGATCTCGCTGCCGCGGCGCATGTCTATCAAAAGGCGCGCGCGGTAAAAGTCGGAACCTGGGTCGAGTTTGGTTAGTAGCTTGGGTCAGAGAGTGCAAGCTTTAGCTGGTGCAGACAAACTGCATGGTCAGTGCGCGGCGAACCCTTGTGAGATCAAAGGCTTCTGCACATCGGCAAGTTGCGGGTTTCCGAACGAGCCTTCGGAACCAGTTTCAGATCGTTAACGTTCCAGTCCTTCCGTTGCCAGGACGACCCGTCGGCGTATTCCACTCGATTGATCACGACGCCCTCCTGAAATTGATCTGCCCGAGCTTTGGTGAGGCTTTTCACATTCACGACATCGCTGGGCCCGGACAGGCTGAAGACCTGCAGATCTTTTCCCTTATCGGGATTGATTCGGGCACTGCATAGGAACTGCCGTCGCGTGACATTGGCGGGATTTGCGATCTCTTTGAATTGGTACTCCCAGAAAATATTTTTAATGAGTTTCGCGCTTTCGTTTTGTACTTTCACTGAGTATGTAACGCCCTCGACCGGTTGCGCCTCGCGAGACTCCTGCACGATCCGCTCGAGCTCGGCGCTGCGGCTATCAACAGTATCGGCGTTGGGATCGCGATCGCCAGCCGACGCGTTGACCCTTTTCTGCCTTTCGAAATTCTTATCGGCGGCGGTCACGGCCGGGGCCGGAGGGACGACGACGGAAACGGCGTTCTCGATCGGCTTACGATCTCTGGCCCACTTAAAACTGGTGACGATGACGGGGGCCGTGTCGGCCTTGGTTGACGGGTCCTGACCGGGCTGGCCAGGCATCAGAAGCAGCGCTAATAGTAAGAAAATTGTCATGAATAGTATCTCTGGCCAGGGACACTCGCTCGACCACTTTCAGGAAAGCTGTAGAGCGGGCGACGGGGATTTAACCCGCCACATCCAGCTTGGGAACTAAAGTCAGCGCTCCTTTATTTTCACAACTTACAAAACCGCTTAAGAAAAATCAACGTGCACATAACGCATAGGTGATGCAGTGGTTGAGTTGCTTATCGTTGGGGAGCGGTTTGTCGCATGAGATTTTCGATCGAATCTCGAGCCTGACCCAAGTGCCCTTAGCAGCGCTTTGTGATAAATTGAAGCCTTCAATGCTTAACTATTCGCGCCGATGAAGTCTTTTTATTTTAAGGGCCAGCGTAAGCTCCAGTCAGTAATGGGAGGCGGAGCGTGGCGAAGCGGGCTGGTGGCCGCCAGTACTCTCGCGGGCCTGTTCTCGCTGCCGGTCTGCGCGCAGCAGGCCGATCCAGGAACGCCGGTGGTGGTGCAGCCTGGTGCGCCGGGCCAGCCGAGCCGGGCACTGCCGCCATCGACGAGGGCGACACTGCCGCCAATTTCGCCGGCAGATGTTCAGTTCATGCAGGGTATGATCATGCATCACGCGCAAGCAGTTGAGATGACGGCACTCATCGAATCAAGCACTCAGAATAAGGAGCTGCGCTTGCTCGGCGCACGCATCAGCCATTCGCAGTCGGAAGAAATAAAATTTATGAAACGATGGCTTGTGGCGCGAGGTGAGCCTACTGAGATGCCGATGCCAAAAACGTCAGGTATGGATATGTCTGGCATGAACATGCCGGATATGAAAATGTCCAACCAACCTATGCTCATGCCCGGGATGCTAACGCCAAAGCAGATGGAGACTCTCAAAAAAGCCGAGGGCCCGGAGTTCGACCAACTGTTTTTGACAGGGATGATTCAGCACCACAACGGCGCCTTGATTATGGTAAAAGACCTGTTCGACACTGCGGGTTCGGGACAGGATGCCGAACTGTTCAGTTTCGCGACGGATGTCGACAGTGGCCAACGGGCCGAGATTCGGATTATGCAGAACATGTTAGGGGTTGCTGCGCCTAAAG
>JAWVEM010000284.1:0-9568 GCA_033856735.1 Blastocatellia bacterium | reverse complement strand
ATGGTGGCCACGCGTTCTCCTGAAAGGCTTGAATATTAGGGACACGTAAGACTAACTGTGGCAGAGATGATTTGCAAAGTAGTGAGCGTGGACATTCTTGCCTGCCGGCCGGAGCGCGAACATCCTGTCCGCCAGCGTGCGCAGCACGCTCTGCTCGCACACTAAGTGTTGCCGGGAATTGTTCGCGCTGCGCGCTCAGGCGGACAGGATGTCCGCGCTCCATTGCCACCCGAGCTGCGAGAAAGCCGCGACGCTCAACGCTTCTATGTCGTAAAATGTGCCGATGGGTAGTGATCAAGAAGATTTCAACACGATGCGCGAGCACCTTCGCACTCTCGATGCCGAATTTGATCGTGAAATGCGCGCGCGCGGATTTGATCCTGCTCAGGCAGAGAATGTCGCTTTGCCTTCGCGCCTCGCCGCGCTTGACGCTGAACGCGAGCGGATCAGGAGCGAGATTGAAGAACTAACTACAGGTGAAAACGAATGACTGAGATAGAACGGATTCTGGATCAACTTAGACGCGCTTATGAAGGCAATGCCTGGCACGGGCCGTCAGTGCGCGAAGCTCTTGCTGGAGTGACCGCGGCCCAGGCTCATGCGCGGCCGCTCGCCGGCGCGCACAGCATCTGGGAACTTGTGCAGCACATAGCTGTCTGGGAAAACGTGGGCCGGCGTAGGTTGGAAGGCGATCGCGCGGCAATCGAAATTTCGTCGCCTGATGACTGGCCGCCCGCCGATGACACGAGCGAAGCAGCGTGGGAACAGGCGAAAGCGGCACTCGATCGCGGTCATGAAGCTTTGCGCGAAGCTATCTCGCGCGTAGATACATCGCGTCTGGATGAGCCGATTCTCGAAGGAATGTCGACTGTCTATGTCACGCTGCACGGAGTCGTCCAACACGACCTCTATCATGCGGGCCAGATAGCAATGTTGAAGAAGGCGCTGTAGGGACGCTGCTCTCTCCCTCTCCCGCTGGGAGAGGGTTGGGGAGAGGGCTTGTGTAGATGTCTCCCCCATTCTTTGTTAACCACTGTCGTTGTAACCACGTCTCACCAACTTGAGTCTTGCGGAAACATGAGGAGAGAGGGAGTTAGGCTTGGCGCTCAAACCCTCTCCCCTAACCCCTCTCCCAGTGGGAGAGGGGAACCTCGATCTACACGTGAGGGAGAGAGGAACTCCACCTACACCGGCTCGCGGCCAAACTCGCGCAGCAGCGGCTGGAGATTCTCGATCACCATTTCGTGGGCGGCCCCGTTGGTGGCCACGATCCCGTTGCGATTGTCTACGCGGACTCCGTTATAGCGCAGCGGTTGGCCGAACAGGTCAGTCAGGCGTCCGCCCGCTTCGGCCAGAATTGCCTCTGGCCCGCAGGTATCCCATTGCTTTGTACTCGGCGAAAGATGCAGATAGAGGTCCGCCTGCTGTTCCGCAATCAATCCGATCTTCACGCCCACCGAACCGCGTCGCGTTTCATCCTTAAAACCAAACGTGTTGACGACGCGCTCCATCCGCGGGCTGCGATGCGAACGACTCGACGCCAGGACCATTTCCCTTGCGTCAGTCAGGTTCGAAACCGACAGCCGCGCCACAGCGTTATCGCCCGCTTCCATCCACGCGCCTCCATTGCGTTCGGCGCGATAGAGAACGCGGCGCACGGGTTGATAAACGACGCCGAGGACGCTTTCGCCACCGACGGCCAACCCAATCTGCACGGCAAAATCGCCGTCGCGGTTAATAAAGTTTTTCGTTCCGTCCATCGGATCGATCAACCAGACTCGATTTATTTCCAGCCGGCGCTCAGTGTCGGTGGACTCTTCGGCGAGAATTCCGTCGTCGGGAAATTCTTTTTGCAGACGGCCGACGATGAGCTCGTTTGCTTCGCGATCGGCCGCGGTGACCTCTTCGAGTTCGTCGAGGGCGTTCACCTTCTGCTCGACCAAAAAAGGACTGTTGTAGTGCTCAAGCAAGACAGCTCCCGCCTGGCGAGCGAGTTCCGTGGCTACGAGGATTTCGCGTCGGTAAACTGATTCCTGTGCTGGGTTCATCGTAAGATTCTCTACACGCTAACACATCGCCCACGCTTGATCGAAGCCCCGCTTGCGAGGGGTGCGGCGCGCCGCGTATAGTCTTCGCGCTTACTCTAATCACGAACCAAATCGGAGAAACTCGAGAATGCCATTTGACGGCTGGGCGACACTGGACGGCACGGCGCGCTATTGCGAACGGTTCCGCGAAGTCGCGGCGGAAGGTCACTTTCGGAAGGCGCAGGACCTGTGGCTTTCTTCCGTCGGCATCGGTACTTACCTGGGCGACGCGGACGATGGAACGGACGCTCGCTATGCCGAAAGTGTCGCGCGCGCGGTTGAACTGGGCGCGAACGTCATCGACACAGCCGCCAATTATCGTTTTCAAAGAAGCGAGAAATCGATCGGCGCGGCCTTACGAGAACTAAACGCGCGCGGATTTGCGCGCGAGGAAATGGTTGTCTGCACCAAGGGAGGTTATCTGCCGTTCGACGGCGAGCCGCCGATTGATGTGCGGCAATACGTCGAAGACACGTTCGTCAAGCCCGGCATAGCAAGTTTCGCCGAGATTGCCGGCGGCTCACACTGCATGACGCCGCGGTATTTAGAGAGCCAGCTTCAGCAGTCGCTGCGGAATATGAATTTGTCATGCGTCGACGTCTACTATGTTCACAATCCCGAGTCACAGTTGGCAGCCGTCTCGCCGGAAGAGTTTTGGCAGCGCTTGCACGCGGCGTTCGAGTTTCTCGAGCAAAGTGTCGCCGATGGAAAGATCAAAAATTATGGCGTAGCGACGTGGAATGGCTTTCGAGTTGAACCTGACGCGGGCGAGTATCATTCGCTGGAGCGCATGGCAGAGATCGCGAGGGAAGTGCGCGGCCAGGATCATCATTTTCGTTTTATTCAGTTGCCGTTCAATCTGGCCATGCCCGAGGCGCTGTTTTTTCAAAACCAAAAGCTGGGCGATGAATACGTGAGCGCGTTGGAAGCAGCCGAGAAGCTCGGCATCACGGCGATGGCCAGTGGTTCGCTGCTGCAGGGCCAGGTCGCGCGTGGTTTGCCGGAAGCGATTCGCGATCCACTGGGCTCGCTTGCCACGGACGCGCAAACCGGTATTCAATTTGTGCGCTCGGCCCCGGGGATTACCACGGCGCTGGTGGGCATGAGCCAACCCGTGCATGTCGAAGAGAATTTGCAGCTCGTGGGAATTCTTCCGGCAGAGCCGGACGATCTGGTGAGCGTGTTCGATCAGGAGTGACTCAAGCCGGCGCAGCCGGCGAAATATTAGTAGCCCACAGCGCAAGCTGTGGGTAAACGAGCGCGCTAGCGAAAATCCTGATTTCACATTTGAAATTTGAGAACGCAAAATGCACGTCTTAGTCGCAGACAAATTTGAACAATCAGGCCGTGAAGGCTTGCAGGCGATCGGCTGCGAAGTTTCCTTTCAGCCTGATCTGAAAGACGATGCCCTGGTCGCTGCGATAGCAGAACAGCAGCCCGACGTGCTCGTCGTGCGCGGAACGAAAGTCACCGAGCCGATGCTGGCTGCCGGACCTTTAAAGCTGATCGTGCGCGCGGGCGCCGGCTATAACACGATCGACGTGGCTGCCGCATCACGCCGGGGAATTTATGTTTCCAACTGTCCCGGAAAGAATTCGATTGCGGTCGCCGAGTTGGCCTTCGCTTTAATCCTCGCCCTCGATCGACGGATCCCAGACGCGGTAATTGCTTTGCGCGCCGGTGCGTGGAACAAGAAAGAGTTTTCTAAAGCGCGCGGATTGTTTGGTCGCAAGCTGGGTTTAGTGGGTTTGGGAAAGATTGGACAGGAGATGATCCCGCGCGCTAAAGCTTTTGGTATGCCGGTCGTAGCGTGGAGCCGCAGCCTGACCCCGGAACGCGCGGTTGAGTTGGGCGTCGAGAGAATGGAAACACCGCTCGATGTCGCGCGGGCGGCGGACATCGTGAGCGTGCACGTGGCTTTGAAGCTCGATACGCGAATGCTGATGGAATCTGAGTTCTTCAAAGCCATGCGTGATGGCGCCTACTTCATCAACACTTCGCGCGGCGAGACTGTCGATCAGGCTGCGCTGGTTGAGGCGATTCACGCGAAAGGTATTCGCGCCGGCCTCGACGTTTTCGCCATCGAGCCGACTTCCGCCGTGGCCGAGTTCGTTGATCCGATCGCGAATGAACCCGGCGTCTATGGCACGCATCACATCGGCGCTTCGACTGATCAGGCGCAGGAAGCGATCGCGGCCGAGACGGTGCGTATTATTCAATCATTCAAAGAAACCGGCCAGGTGCCGAACGTCGTTAACCTCGCGCAGCGCACGCCCGCTACGCATCGGCTGGTTGTGCGTCATCGCGATCGCCCCGGCGTGCTGGCGCAGGTGCTCGAAGCGATTAAGGCCGAACACATCAACGTACAGGAGATGGAGAATATCGTCTTCGAAGG
Source organism: Blastocatellia bacterium (assembly GCA_033856735.1). GTDB lineage: Bacteria > Acidobacteriota > Blastocatellia > Pyrinomonadales > Pyrinomonadaceae > UBA11740. Next base: position 5,086 of record JAWVEM010000284.1, on the reverse strand, counting down.
CGCCGAGGCCGCCGTCGCGCGGATTAATCTGGACAAGGCGCCGTCGCAGACGACGCTTGACCGTCTGCGCGCGGGGAATGAAGACATCATCGAGCTGAACGTTTTGGAAATAGGTTAGGGCGACGACGCGGAGATCATGGTCTGAGTCCCGTCAGGGACGAACGAAAATAGCCCAGCGATTCATCGCTGGGTAATGATGCGGATAATCCGCCATGAATCCTGTTAGCCAAATGAACACCACACTCATTACCGGCGCATCTTCGGGAATCGGCGAAGTGTTTGCCCGCAAGCTGGCCGCGCGGGGCGACAATCTTTTGCTCGTCGCTCGCTCTGAAGACAGGCTGATCAATCTGTGCAATGAACTGGGCCGCAGTGGGAGCAGTCGCGCGCAGTACGTCGCGATGGATCTTTCAGAACCGACTGCGCCGGAAAGGCTTTTTGAAGAAACGCAGAAACGCGAGTTGGAGATAGATTTCTTAATTAACAACGCCGGCTTTGGTTCGATGGGTGACTTCGCGACTCTCGACCGCGAGGGGGAGCTGAACATGATCGAGTTGAATGTTCGCTCGCTGGTAGAGTTGACGCATCGGTTTCTGGTCCCGATGCGAGCGAGAAAAAGCGGCTCGATCATCAACGTCGCTTCGACGGCCGGTTTTCAGGCGGTACCTTTCATGGCTACTTATGCAGCCACGAAGGCGTTCGTGCTTTCATTCTCCGAAGCATTGTGGGAAGAGAACCGTCCCTTCGGAATCAAAGTGATGGCGCTTTGTCCCGGCGTAACGTCCACGAATTTTTTCGAGGCTTCGAAAATGCTAAGGCCGCCCGCGCGCATCGCGCAAACACCGGAAGCTGTCGTCGATGCGGCCCTGCGCGGCCTGGCCCGGGGCAAGGCTTCGACGATTTCCGGTTGGACGAATTTCATGATGATCGAGTCTGAGCGCCTGGTGCCGCGTTCGCTGATTGTGCGGATAGCCGGAACGATGTTGCGGAAGTCAGTTGGCAGTAAGGAGTGAATATGTGGAGTGCGGCGGCAAGCGTAGCGCGACGCCGCTTTGGATCTTCTGACACAAGCTCAAACCAAAGCGCCGTCATCGCTTCGCTCTGCCGGCGCACTCCAAAGGGAACCACTATGGCAGAACGTATCTTCAACTTTAGCGCCGGCCCGGCGGTGATTCCGGTGCCGGTTTTAGCAGAAGCGCAGAGAGATATGCTGGCGCTTCCCGGTGTCGGCATGTCGGTGATGGAAATCAGCCATCGCTCGAAGACTTTCGACGAAATCATTGCCGGCGCTGAAGCCGGTCTGCGTGAGCTGCTTAACATTTCGAAAGACTATACCGTGCTGTTTCTGCAGGGCGGCGCAAGTTTGCAGTTTGCGATGGTGCCGATGAATTTTCTGTCGCTCGACGGCAGCGCCGACTATATCGTCACCGGCAGTTGGGGCAAGAAGGCGGTCAAGGAAGCACAGAAATTCGGTAACGTGGGTCTCGCGGCCGACACCGCCGACGGCGGTTTTACCCGAGTACCCACACAGGACGAACTGCAACTCGATCCGAACGCCGCTTACGTACACTTCACTTCCAATGAAACAATCGAAGGCGTCGAGTTCAAGAGCGAACCCGAGGTCGGCGAAGTGCCGCTGGTCTGCGATGCTTCATCGGACATTCTTTCGCGGCCCATTCCGGTTGAGAAGTACGGCCTCATCTATGGTGGCGCGCAAAAAAACATGGGCCCAAGCGGCGTCACCCTGGTCATCATGCGCGAAGATCTCTTGCCGCGCGTGCGCGAAGGATTGGCGACGATGCTCGACTATCGCACGCACGCCAAAGACAAGTCGCTGCACAACACGCCTAATACCTGGGGCATCTACATTATTAATCTGGTCTGCAAGTGGCTGAAGGAAAAAGGCGGACTCGAAGCGATGCAGCGTGAGAATGAAGCGAAAGCTCAACTGCTATACGACGCTATCGATGCGACCGAGTTTTATCGCGGCCATGCCGATCCTGATTCACGCTCAATGATGAACGTGACCTTCCGTCTGCCTTCCGAAGATCTGGAAAAGAAGTTTGCCAACGAAGCAACGGCCGCGGGCATGGACGGCTTGAAAGGCCATCGCTCAGTCGGCGGCATTCGCGCTTCGATTTACAACGCGTTTCCGCGCGAGGGGTGCGAAGCGCTGGTGGAGTTCATGAAAGAGTTTGAAGCGAAGAACGGATAGGCCGCGGGAAGAATAGTCGTGATCTCTCAAACATTAATGAAAACAATCGTCGTACTCATCTTAATTTCAATCACGGCGGCGGCGACGCTGAGAGACGGTCGACCTCTGGTTGCTCAATCGCTCGCCCTGCCCCAGGAAAAGCATCTGCGCAACATGAAGCAGTTGACCTTTGGCGGCGAAAATGCGGAAGCGTATTTCTCGGCGGACGGCAGGAAGCTGATCTTTCAATCCACGCGCGACGGGCATGAGTGCGATCAGATCTACACTATGAATATTGACGGCTCGGACGTGCGGCTGGTTTCGACCGGCGATGGCCGCACGACGTGCTCGTACTATTTTCCGAACGGCAAGCGCATTCTTTATTCGTCGACACATCTCGGTGGGAAACAGTGTCCGCCGAAACCTGATTTCTCAAAAGGTTATGTCTGGGCGGTCTATGACACGTTCGATATTTTCACCGCTAACCCGGACGGATCTGATCTCAAACAACTAACCAACGCGCCGGGCTATGATGCTGAGACAACGATCACCCGCGACGGAAAGAAACTCGTCTTCACTTCAAAGCGCGATGGCGATCTCGATATCTACACGATGGATGCTGACGGCAGGAACGTGAAGCGGTTGACGAACGAGGTCGGCTACGACGGTGGGCCGTTCTGGTCTTACGACGGCAAACAGATTGTCTATCGCGCTTATCATCCGGCGACCGAAAAGGACAAGGCTGACTATCTCGCCTTGCTGAAACAGAACCTGATTCGGCCCACGGTGCTGGATATCTGGGTGATGAACGCGGACGGATCGCACAAGCGGCAAGTAACCAATCTGAACAAGGCGAGCTTTGCGCCTTACTTTTTTCCCGACGGTAAACGGATAATCTTTTCGTCGAATGTTGCCGATCCAAAGGGCCGCGATTTCGATCTCTATACAGTTAAAACTGACGGCACCGAGCTGGAGCGCGTCACTTACAACGACACGTTCGACGGCTTTCCGATGTTCTCGCCCGACGGAAAGAAGCTGGTGTTCGCCTCGAACCGCCACGGCGGAAAGCCGGGCGAGACGAACATCTTCATCGCGGACTGGGTCGAGTAAATGGAGCGCGGGCATCCTGCCCGCCAGCGCGCGCAGCGCGCTCAACCGTTCGAAAGTGTTGCCCATGGAGTGTTCGCGCTGCGCGCTCAGGCGGACAGGATGTCCGCGCTCCAAAGAGAGGTAAATATGATTCGCAAGTTTTTCCATCTCGCGTTAGTCATCGCGCTAACGTTCACCGTCGCGGTTGGCCAGCAACCGAGTTCAACCACGCCCAGTGTCGATCGCCTGCGACAGGTGATCGCCTATCTTGCTTCGGACGCTCTGGAAGGACGCCGCACCGGCACGCCGGGAGCGAACGACGCCGCGCATTACATCGCGGGTGAATTCAATCGCGTTGGCTTGCGTCCGGGTTTGCAGATGGCTCGTCCGGCGCGCACGCGTGGTGAAACTCAGGCGCGCTATCTCCAACCGTTTCCTTACGTAGCGAGCGTAGAACTCGGCAATAACAATTTGTTGTTCGTGAATCACGGGAGGGCTGATGACCTTGCGCAATTCAGAGTAGGCGAGGATTGGATGCCTTTGGGCTTCTCTTCGAATGGTTCAATCAAGAGTTCGGAATATTTGTTTGTCGGTTTTGGGATCACGGCGTCAGAATTAAAGTACAACAGTTATCCGGAGGCGGGGGCGAAGGATCGAATTGCCATTGCTCTGCCGGGGACTCCCGACGGCGATAACCCGCATGGACAGTTTGCGCGTTATGAGGACGCGCGATGGAAGGCAATCGCGGCACGCAATGCCGGAGCCAAGGCCCTGCTCATCATTGCGCAGGAAGAGAATCTAAAAGACGATCGGCTGGCACGTTTGCGTTACGACAATAGCGCAGGCGATACCGGCCTGCCGGTGGTGGTTATCTCAAGACGGCTGGCTGGTAAGATCTTTCGCCTCGACGCCGGCAACGTGCTGCCGGTGCTTACCGATGCCGCAAAATTTCTACCCGATTTAAGCGGGACGGGTCCGGCGAGATTAGTTAGTCTCCCGATCTTGGGCTTGACGATATCCCTTTCCGTTGATCTCCTTCGCCGCGAATCACCTTCATTCAACGTCATCGGCGTCCTGCCGGGCAGTGATCCAAAACTGAAAGGTGAAGCGATCGTGATCGGCGCGCACTATGATCATCTGGGACGCGGCGGCGAAGGCAGTCTCGCCCCTCGTGAGGGTGAGATTCATCATGGCGCGGACGATAACGCTTCCGGCGTCGCCGGGTTGATCGAACTCGCGCGAATGCTCTCTTCGCAGAAGCTGAAACGCACGGTGGTGTTCATCGCTTTCAGTGGTGAAGAAGAAGGCCTGATTGGTTCGAGCTACTACGTCAACCATCCCATCGTGCCCCTCGCAAACACCGTCGCGATGATCAATATGGACATGATTGGGCGGCTGAGGGATAGGAGCTTGATTATTGGCGGCGTGGGCACGGCGCAGGAATGGCGCTCGCTGATCGATGCCGACAACAGCGTGGGAAGCATGACTGTTTCGCTCAACACAAGTAGGACCGGCGACCCGCCTTCTGCCACCCTGCCCATTATCATCGGCGCGAACGGCCAACCTGTGGTGACGATGGATCCGGCAAAACAGTTTCGGCTCACTCTAAACGAAGACGGCTATGGCCCCAGCGATCATTCTTCGTTTTACGCCAAGCAGGTTCCCGTGCTCTTCTTCTGGACCGGGACTCACAATGATTATCACAAGCCTTCGGATACGGCCGACAAGATCAACTATGAAGGCGAAGCCCGCATCCTGACTTTCGTCGACCGAATCGTGCGCGACCTGGACAGCAGCGACAAA
>JAWVEM010000283.1:0-5137 GCA_033856735.1 Blastocatellia bacterium | reverse complement strand
TTCGGCGCTGCTTGCTCTGCTCCGACGCGGCCCGCTTCAATCTTTGCCCGCGAGTAGTTCTCACCTTTGATCGGTGCGCCGGCGATTCGTCGCAGCATCGTTAGCTGTCCGACATGTGTCAGCGCGTCCGCCACTGGTCCCTGAAACAAGCGTTCGCAGGTAGCGCTAAGCTCAGCCTCTGACGCGAGATAGTTATCGAAGTTTTCGAGGGCGCGGTGAAAACGTGCAATCTCCTGGTTCCAGGGGAGCGGCTCGGAATTATTCCAGGCTTCAGCGCCCTGCGCGATCGACAACCCCCAATCCAGAAGGTCGCCCACGTGCGCCAGAATCTCGGCCGGGGTGCGCGTGGTTTCCGACGCACTGAAAGCCGCGAACGAATCGGGTGCGCCGCGGATAGCCTTAGCCCCGCGATAAGCGAGCGTCGCCACAGTGTGTCGCAGCATTTCACGTTTGGTGTCTGAACTATTCATAAAGACTGTTGCGCCCTTCCTCACGATCGGGCTAGCGCTTCGCTTTCTCTTCCTCTAATACGCATCCTCGCCCCGCCACATCACCGGCAGCGTCTGCAGAATAATCTTGATGTCCAACAGCAACGACCAGTTTTCAATGTAGTACAAATCCATTCGCACCATCTCGTCAAACGGCAGACGGTTGCGGCCGGACACTTGCCACAGACCGGTGATGCCCGGCTTCATATCGAGTCGCTTGCGATGCCACAACTCATAACTTTCGACTTCGTATGGAATCGGCGGACGTGGTCCAACCACACTCATGTCCCCGCGCAGGACGTTGAAGAGCTGGGGCAGTTCATCGATGCTCGTGCGGCGCAACAGATGACCCAGACGCGTGACCCGATCGTCGGCGCGCAACTTATAAGCCGGCCGTTGATCGTCGCCCTGATTCGAGTCCGCCTGTCCTTTGATGTATCGACGTTGGAACTCGCGGTGCGTTGCATCGTCGGTGCCCGCTCGCATTGTGCGAAATTTGTAGAAGAGAAAGACCCGTCCGTCCATCCCCACGCGTTCCTGTTTATAGAATATTGGACCGCGCGAATCCAGCTTGATCAGCAAAGCAATCAGCAGCCATACCGGGGAGAGAACGGCCAGGGCCAGCGAGGCGACGATCAGATCTGAACCGCGCTTGGCCAGCCGTGCGGAATTCGACAGCGGCGACCGAAAGAGAGTAACCATCGGCAACGATCCGACCTGATCGATTTCGGTCTTGCTGGGCAAACAATTCAGCAGTGTCGGAGCAATGCGAAATTCCACGCCGCGGCGGCGGCCGGTTTGAATCATGACTTCAAACAGGGCCTCGCCGGGAACGTTTGGATCAGAGATGATCACTTCATTCGCTCCTGAGTCGCGAATCGCCTCCGGCAAGCTTCGCAGGTTGCCTATGATCGGCACGCCTTCAAAGCTCGAGCCGGCAACGGCCTCGGCGGATCCATTCTCGACAACGCCGATCACGCGATAGCCAAGCTCGGGACGCGCGCGCATCTCTCGAATGCAGAGTACTGCCTCTGGCCCCCGGCCGACGATCAATGTCGGAATCAGATTGACGCCACGGCGGCGCACCAAAACCTGGCCGCCCCGCAAGAGCATCCGTACCGCGCCGATACTCGCCAGCGCCAGCAGAAAATCAACAAGAAAAACAGCGCGCGAGTATGAAAAGGCCCGATAAGCAACGCCACCGCGATACATAAAAGTCGCCGCTACTATCAGCAGAGAGCCAATCGCCGTCGCCCTAAAGACGCGGGCCATGTCCTCGACAAACGAAAACTCTCCGCGAAGTCGATACAGATCGTAATAGCGAAGCAGGAGCAGCCGGATGGGAATCACCAGCGGCAGGAGTAGGGCATACGGAGCAAACTCTCGGCTCCACGTTAGGCTCCCCCTCGGGGTTCGGTGAAGAATTGAATCGTGATGGCGCAGATAAAAAGCGAGGGTAAACGAGAAGATCGTCAGCACGATGTCCGTGGCGGCCAAAAACGTCTTCACCAAAGGCACCACCCAGCGCGGCGCGCGCGCCGGAACGCGCACGGCGCGGGCGTCGGGTAGGGATTCTTTTTTTCGTTCAGCTTTCATCGCACTGCGGGAAGATCAAATCGAGACCGGCGATTCATTGTCCGATATTAAGTGATGATGAACCACTTCCTTAAACGCAAAGGACGCAGAGTACTCCGCAGAGTGCGCAGAGGAAACTCTTTGCATTCCTCCGCGGAATCTTCTGCGACCTCTGCGTTAATCAAACCTGCAGAATCAATTCCACAATCTGCTCGCGAACGTTCGTCGCACGGCGCAGACTTAAGCCGGATTTCTTCTCGACTATTATGGCGTCAATTTCTTCGCGCGAGCTGATTCGTTGTAGCCGCCCTTCGTTCATCAACTCTTGATCGATCGCCGCCCATTTACCTGCGTAGATACTGACGGCCGGGACGCCCAGAGCGGCCGCTTCGCGATTCATCGTCCCACCGGCGCTGACTACGAGATCGGCAGCGGCAATCAGATTCGCACCATCCAGGGCTTCCCGCGGCATGATCAGGTTGGCCAACTTGCGCGCTTCAAAGTCGGCGCGTTGCGCATCCGAACGCGGCAACAGGATGAGCTTAACTCCGTCGCGCTGGCTCAAACTTAACAGCAATTCATCGAATAGTTCGTTTTCAAAACGATGATAGAGCGCTTCGCGCGCCGGCGGACGAGCGACGACCAGCACATCTATAGTCGTGACGCCGAGGTCCATTAATGTTTTTCCAAACTCAGCGTCGGGCACAAAGTCTGCGAGATAGACGTCCTCTTTCGTGCCTTCGTATCGTTTTACCTTGCGCGTCGAAGCTCCATATTTCTTCAACTCTGCTGAAGGAAACGCGCGGGGTACGATCACACGCGACGCCAGGCGAAACGCCAGGTGGTTCGCGGGTTGGTGTTCATAATCCATCAGCGTCACGGACCTCATTCCGAGCGCCGCCGCCGCCGCAATCTGCGCATAAGAGTTATGGCTCAAAGCCAAATCAAAACCACGATCGCGCGCCCACTTGCGCAGAGATCCGGCGCGGCCGATCAGGTTCCCTGCCTTGCCCGTGATTGATCCGCCCCCGTGCCCGCCAATGACATGCGGCGTCATGCCCGCATTCAGCGCCAGCTCAACCGTCTGTGCAAAATCACGCGCACTGATCTCAACCTGATGCCCGCGCGCGACAAACTCCGGGATCAACGCGCGAAAGAAAGGCACGTGCGGCGAGTTAGCGAGATCGATCCAGATGCGCATCCTACGTTCTAATGCGTTTAGACGCGGGACTCGTCCCGCGGATCATCTGGCGGACAAGTCCGCCATCTAAACGGAAGAGACTTTCTTCTCCTTTGCTTCGAGAAGCCTTGCCAGCGCATACGCCATCCAAGCTTCTGACCAACGCATGTAAGGGATGTGCACCGTGTAGAAACGCCGGCGCTGATAATGAAAATAGCCACGTTGGTCGCGCAGGTTCTCGATAGCCCACTCCGCGATCTTATCAGCGAGAATGATCGTGCCGGGAATACGGCCGCGCAATTCCACTAGCGTTACAATGGCGGCGCCTGCTGAATGCGCGTCGGCGGGATAGAGCTGGTTCGGATAGTACTTTGGCCAACCGTTGTCGAGGAAAAAACTCTCCTTCCAAAATTCGTACCCGCGACGCAGGGTGTTATCCAGCTCATCAATCAACCCGGACGCTTCCGCTCCTGGTTGTGACTCAATCGCGTCAATGATCCGGGAAAGACTGGTCAGGATAAACGCTGTATGAAAACTGTCAGCCCATGATTGATTGTCATCGCCGCCATAAGCCCAAGACCCGTCCGTCTGCTGGCGGCGCGCGACATAGCGCGCCGCGCGCCTCGCCCATTCGCACAAACTCGCTTCGCCGGTCATCTTGCCCACGACAGCCAAAGTCTCAGCGGCCAGCAGACTGGCATTGAAGACCCGCGTCTGATCGATGGGCGAATAACTAAAGCAAACTTCCCCTTCTGTCTCTTCAGATCGGTTCAGGTCGTTGAGAATAAAGTCACAGATGGTGCGCGCAAACGGCAGGTATTCTTCTCGGTCAAAAACTTCGGCCGCTTCACAAAGCGCCCGCGCCGCAAAGGCCGTCGGCACCACGGTGGGCGTACCGCGCGGCGCAAAGAAGGACCGCGACTGCCAGTCAAAGTTGTACCCCCAGGCCGCTCCTTTGAAACCCTTCAGACGCATCCACATCAGATCGTCGAGCAGTTCTCGGGCTTCAATTTCAGCTTCCTTGGTTTGGCTGCGGCGGTATTCAGCGAGGGCGGCCAACGCGAACAGCGCGATGCCTTTTGCATTTCTTTCGCGGGGAATCCGCACGAGAGGACGAAAATTTATTGGCGAGCGTTTGTGAAACTGCGTCCAGGCAAGCCGCGCGAATCGCGAACGCTGGAGCGGTGTGGCTTGAAACCAACGGCTGTTCAGCGCATCGAACGGATCATAACCGGCGAAACCCTGCCCGCGGCACCATCGCCACAGGTCCTGGCGCGCGCTGTGGAGTTCGTCTTGGACCATTGGATCCGGAGTTGAATGTGCCTTAACAGCGATGCAAGTCTCGAAATAATTTGCAGGTCAGGAAGGGGGCTTGCCCCCGCTCTCGCCGTCAACCAAAGTCAGCGGGGGCAAGCCCCCTTCACCACCTGAGAGATGTTTATGGTTGAGCTGAGCACTCCAAATCACTAAGCTGCGGTGACCGAGGTTTCGATCCGGCGCGGCGTCTCGACAAAGCTTTCACGCCACAACTCAAATGACAGCAGGGTCCAAAGTAACTTGCGATGATTCGCAACGCCGCGTTCGTGTTCGTCCTGCAGGCGGGCGACGTATTCCGGATTGAAAAGGCCGCCGCGGCGCAGGCGTTCCGGCGACAACAGGTCGTGGGCCAACGGCCGTAGCTCGCCTTTCAACCACTTGGCGAACGGCACACCGAAACCTTTCTTACCGCGCCGCCAGACGAACGGAGGCACCAACCCTTTAGCGGCTCGCTTCAGAATGTACTTCGACGTATAGCCGTGCAGCTTGTAACGCGAGGGCAGCGCGGCGGCAAACTCGGCGACACGCGGATCGAGATAAGGCGCGCGCACTTCCAGGCTGACAGCCATGCTGGCGC
>JAWVEM010000282.1:0-15822 GCA_033856735.1 Blastocatellia bacterium | reverse complement strand
CTTTCGGTGTCCGGACGCCACGCGATAACCATTGCTGGACTTTCTGCACCGAAACCGCATGGGTAATAGTGCTTCGAACTTCAACCTGTAACTCCGTCAGTCCCGCGGGAGTGAGTTCATGCTTCCTAAATCCTGCAAGCGCCAGCACAGCCGCCTCGTATAACCCCTCGGCTTCCACTTCAATCGCGTGGCGAACTCCATCCAGATCCACATAGGAAACAATACAAAGCGCCATGACCAAGAAAGTATCATTTTCGGTAATTTTCGCCAATGGGAGAATGTGCCATTAATGAGACGTTCCTAATTAACTTCGGGACCGAGCGGAGGAAAACTCGTTGATAAAAATCATTACTTGACCGTCTTGTTAAGATCTCAACATGAAGAACCAAAAGGATCTGACAGGCCGGTTTGCGAGACTTCCCGATGGTCAGAGGGTTTGGGTTGAAAGAATCGAGGATGTTTGGGCGGTAGTTCGAAGGGTTGGAGGTAGCCGCCACAGAGAAAAAGCGGTCTGCGCTCTCTCTAAACTTGAGCCTGTAGTAACCCAACCGACAAACACCTCACCATAACCGCCCACCATTGCCAGCACAAACGACTCGGCTTCACTTCCTTCCAGCCGAGACAAATTTCAGATTCGTTTCCCCTCTTGCTTCCATCGTAAACGACAGCCCATCCGCACAACTCTTCGATTCTCTCCGAGTGCTTCACTGCGTTACGCCCTGCGGTGCGCGGAGTGGGCACCCAGTCGTGTTCCTTCAGTCGCTACGAGGGGGAAACACCCTCTTAAAAGCACAACACCAAAGAAGGAGCACACGACGATGGAGAGACACAAAAAAGTGGCCGACGTTCCAAAGTGGTCAGCGTTACTTGTTGAAGCTGTCAGCAAACCGGGATTGATCATGCAGGCGTACACGGCCTTTCATAACTACTCGATCGGAAATCAATTGCTCGCGCTAATCCAATGCCAACTGCGCGGCTTACAACCCGGCCCGATCAATACATTTCCGAAGTGGAAGGAACTCGGTCGATACGTCAAACGCGGCGAACGTGCCTTGATCCTTTGCATGCCGATCACGCGTAAGCAAAAAGACGACGTTGCCGACTCCGAAGGTTCAGGCGAGGAAAGAAGGTTCACGTCTTTTGTATATAAGGCTCGATGGTTTGTACTCGCGCAAACTGAAGGCGAAGAACTTCAGGCACCACCGATACCCGAGTGGGACTCAAGCAAAGCTTTGGAGGTTTTGGATATTCAAACGACTCCGTTCGACCACACCGACGGGAATTGCCAAGGCTTCGCGCGCAAGCGGCAGATCGCAATTAATCCCGTGGCGCAACTTCCGCACAAGACGCTTTTTCACGAGATCGCCCACGTCATCCTAGGGCATACGGCCGAGGCGGACTTTGCCGACACTGAGCACACACCCAGGAACTTGCGGGAAGTGGAAGCGGAAGCGGTCGCGCTTCTGTGCTGTGAGGCGCTGAATTTGGAAGGGGCAGACTTTTGCCGAGGCTATATCCAGAATTGGCTTTGTCCGGCGATTGGCTACAACCACGACGCCATACCCGAAAAAAGTGCCCAGAAGATCTTTCGTGCAGCGGATCAAATTCTGCGGGCCGGTCAATCAAGCCCAGGGTCTTGAGCAGTTTGGCCACTGTCCCCCAGCGCCCTCAGAGTCACAATCAGAAGATTAAGCCGGCAATGATGACTGAAAAAGGCGTGAGTTTCAGCCTCCGCAAATCACTTTTTTCGAAACGTGCTCAGAGTTCCCTGAGTCTCGATATGTACCCGCACCGGCAAAGGACCAGACTTTGAAAGGATCGCCAAATCCTCCGCTGCTTGTTTTGGAATTGTCAGTTGCAGTTCGGTTCCCAGTTCGCTCCGGACAATATACTGCCCTATTAGCTCGCCATCAACCACCAAACCGACTATCTTACCAATGTTTGGACCTGTCCATTTAGCGAGCGACTCGGCACCTATATCATTGAGTGAACACGTAGCAGCGGTGGCGGCGTTCGCACCTCTTGAAGCGACAACGCAATTTTTCCATCCTCCTGCACCGACAATCTCCGGCAATTGTGCGATGGCCCATTTTGACTCCTGCTGCGCATCTGCTCGCCCTTGCCCCACATACCTCAGTACACGAAAATCGCGCGGACTAGCTGCGCCAAGCGCTTCGACAGCCGCTGCTTTTGTAGGGTACGTTTGCAGTATTTCGGAGTGATTCTTCACACTCAACAGAGGAAGAACCGCTAGCCGGCCGGTAAGGGTAAGTAATGTTTTGAACCGAGGTGAATCGGCGAGAGATGGTAATTTGACAACAAGAATATGGTCTGACCTCTCAATGCGCTCTATCTTGAACGGAACGACTCCGATAAGGTTCAACCGGTTGCTCATTACGTCCTTGGTCCGATTGACAATCTGGTTGATGTCGGGACTGCCGTCCTTCTCCAACGTGTTTAGTTGCATCACAAGGTATGACGCTAGAGTAGAATCACTGTCTGTTAGGGTGTTTGTTTCGCCCCAATCATTCGACGAAGGCTTTGTTAGTGTCGGCTTGGGAACGAATCCCCAGCTTGCCAGATCATCACATCCGACTCTCTTCAACGCGGGAATCGTCCACTTTCCCTTGGCTCGCGAAATCACCGTTCCGAAATCGCAATGTTGGCTTGTCCATCTACTCCAGCCATTCCATAGCGTTCTCCCGTACCCATACGCACCGGGCAGTTCCGAATAAGACGTGTTCATTCGGCAAACCTGAAAGCTGACATTTGTGCTGCCCTGCCACTCGACCGGCAGAGGATCGACGCCGTTGAGAATTTCGACCCTGCTTAGCGGCTTTGGCTTAAGAGCCTCTCCGTCAAAGGTGAAATGCGGGACGTCTCTAAATTCAAAAAGTCGCTCGTCGGAGTATAAGAAATAAGATGTACCGCACTTGGTAAGGCCACTCCAGAACTCATCGGCAATCCTACGTGCTTCGCGTCCCATGCCCTCGGCAGCCAAATCGCGGGTCGAGGACTGGCCGCTTCCCCTCTTGGAGGTCGATTGACCAAATCCAACTAACATGAAGGCTGATATTGTGACTGAGAGAATAAGGGTGATAACCAGCTTCATTTCATACTCCTGCTTTTGAAATGCATGACGAATGACTCGTTTGTTTGATATCTTCCTCTTGCGATCTGCTCTTTGAACTAAAGCCCTAATGTTTCATCCGGTCAGACATCGCAATCCATGAATCTGTCTGTCCGCCAAAAGAGGATTGGCCGGACAGTAGTTGAACGCTTCCAGTTGTGGTTGCCATATGGTAACCGACACAGAATACTCCTAGTCAACCTTCCCAACAACTACTTAGCCCACATTGTCAGAGGAGGACCCCTCTGATGGGCAATCGTCATTCGAGACCGAAGCCTGATCACCTCGCCCCCAAGTTGCGTCAGGTTAGAGAATTCCTTGGGTTAAACTTGGAGGGGATGGCCCACGCACTCAAACGCGCGAAGAAGTCTCCGCCCACGAAGGCAAGCATTTACCGATTCGAGAGAGGTGAAAGAGAACCATCGCTGCTAGTTCTGCTGGAGTACGCCAGAATCGCCGCGATCTCCGTCGAAGTCCTCATCGACGACGACCTCGAACTGCCTAGAAGATTTCAATCAGCCCGGCAAAAGTGAGCTTGAAGGCAGCCCGAGTTTTGAACCGTCCTGCGCACACTTCCCACCCAGCTCAAAGACAAAATACAAAACTTGCTCATCACAAAAAGGCGACACGTCGGTACGCATCGCCTTTTTGGTTTTCTTCAGAGTGCTTTAACCAAAGTGAACCGACAATCAGCCCGGCCAAAGTTTTGCGGCGGAGCAACCCAGAAAGAATACTCTCCGAATAGCTCGCGATAGACAATCATCGGTTCCAAATCTTCGCCACTTAGAGCCGTGGCTATGACTTCGAAGAATCCGCCGGCGGGATCAGTGTAGATCCCGCGCGGAACATCCGGCGTGCTGTGTTCCGATTCCTTCGTAGACGATTGGCTCTCCCCTATCTTGAACCACTCGGCAAGCTTGAGGGCCGCATCACGCACGGAGCATTGCTCCATCGCTGCCACGAAATCAAGAACGTTTCCACTTACGCAGCCATTGGAGAAACACTTAAACGCATTCTTGCGAAGGTTGACGGTGAAGTTCTTACTTCGCTGCGAGCCTTTGTGAATTGGGCACGGTCCGCGCAACTCTTCGCCGCTTTTGGTCAAGCCGTCAATGCCGTAGTGATCGAGAACCATCTGCATATCGACTGCGCCTTTTACCTTCTTGAAATCGACCCACTCTGCGGTCATAAGAAATCCTCCTCTTCATCGTGACCATCAAGAAAGCCGGCCACAGAGCGCAATGCTCCGCGCTGGCCTTCTCCGCGCGCGCGATAAATAGGAAGTATTAGGAACGAGAAATTGCTGACAGGATTTAAGTAGCCTATCAAACTGACGGAAGGCGTCAAGAGACTATTTCTTTAGAAAATTTTTATCTGGGATGAGCTACAATAAAAGGTAAGCTCCCGGAAGCTTCCCTTTTGCTAACTGAGGCGTCGATCGTAGGGTTGAGACCCCAGGTAACGCGTTCGCCCAACACGCTAATGCAATCGGAGCGTCAGCCGATTTTACCCTACTAGGCTAACCGCTTTGAGGACCCTCCGGGAGCCCTTAGGATCATCTTGCCGAGCAAGGCGAGGGTTGGGACAAGATGGACCATTTGAAGATATCCACTCCCCTAGCCCACTCCGCTGGTGTGGTATAATACAACTACCTTTCAGACTGCTTTGGACTGTCACCAACACCTACCATTCCTATTTTCGTCTGCCCTTTTGTCGCCTCAATCCCGCAGGAGATTTTGTGAAACGAGACTTCGGCCAACGAGAGACGAACCGTCTGAATCGCCAATCAATGTGTAGTCAGTAGTGACCGAAGTGTGTAGCCAGTCGTGACCTGAGCGTGTAGTCAGTAGTGACCCAAACGTGTAGCCAGTGGTGACCAAAATCGACGAAAGGGTTTGAAAACATTAGTGCATCTGGAAAAGGAATTTATATGAATTGGAAACAAAAGAGACAACAACATAAGACGGCTAACTTCAATCTCAACGACTCCTGGGAGGAGAGACAATTTGGTGTTGCTGTTCAGCATGAAACATTAAATGGCCTTTGAACTAATCCCGCTAAACCCACAGCAGCACACGCTGACTTTCGTTCCGAAACTCACAATCGAGCTTCCTTTTTTCAACCTGACTGCCCGACGAAAAGATATCCCCAAGGTCATCAAGTACCGAGGCAGGGATGCCGGAGGCAGACCAATTAATTGGGAAGTCTACCAGGACACGAGCAAAGAGATTGGCGCGCCAGCCGTCGAAGCCCATGAGGTCTGGTATTTGCTCGTTAAGCCGTCGATTGACAGCCACAGGCTACCAAGCGGCGGCATACCTGAAATCATTCCGCTAGGGGGCATTAGAGAGTGCCTCAGGAAGGTTGGATGGACCATTGGAGGCCATCAAGGCCATGAGCTCATCAAAGCGCTAACCCAGATCGCCTTTGCCGGTTGCGTGGCCGACCTTTGGGTTCCGACCGGCGAACATGACCTTGAGGGTAAGGAACGGTTCCTACAAATCAAGGGCCGGTTTTCCCGGATGAGCGTGTACGCGATAGGGGAGCATCATTTGACCGAAGAGGAGCTGGCCCAGAAGAGCTTTGATTTTGATCTGGAGGACGTGCTCTACATCCGGCTTGATCCATTAGAAGCCAAACTGCAGCAGCTCCAGGACAGGCGCATCCTCGACAATCAATATCTGTTCTCAGTGAACCCGGCCGGCCGGAGGTGGTATGAACTAATGGCCGCGAAAATTTTCGGTGTGGTCAAGAACAGAGCGCAGTTCTGCGAGATTCGTTATTCGTGGTATGTCAAACATCATCACACGCTGAAACGAGCTTACGAGCATAAGAGAGTTCGATTCCAGATGGACCGCGTAGTGCGAGACCACTTGGCAAGCGGTTATCTCGCAAAGGTTGAATACCGCGCGATCAAGGAACCGGATCAGGAACTTGATTACATCATTCGATATTTTCCCGGACCGGGAGCGGGCGATTCAATCGCCCGAATTCAAGGACATATTAGAAAGGCCAAAACACTACGGCGGCTGCCAACCGAACGAGCGCAGTCCCTTCATCAAGCCGATGCTGGACGCCAGGGGAGTGCGGCGATGGCCGCATCTATTCCGACGCTCGCTTTATCGGTGATTACGGCGCACCATCAACAGCTTATCGCCCAGCTCATTATTCAGTTTGGAATTCAAGCGACCAAAGCCTACCAACTGGTTGTCACTAAGAAGGAATCAGCCGTGTTGCAGCTTGAGGCATGGCCGCATAGGAAGGCATCACCGCGCAACCGCGCCGGCTGGATGATTCAAGCGATTGAAGGTAATTACGAGGCACCGCTCTCGTATCTCGACGAGAAACGAAAGCGGAAGGATCGGGAACGGTTAGAGGCCGCCCACGTAGAAAAATCCGCTTGCGCCATTTGCGGCGCAACCGGATTCAGAAACATCAAAACCGCGCAATACCCAAATGGCGCTATGAGGGAATGCACCCACGACTCGACTATAGAATCGCAGATTCCATCGGAACTTGCGGCCTGAATCGTTGAGGGAACTTGTGACGGTATTGTGACGGGAATTCGGATAGAAGCATCTAGATAGCATGATGCTCCATATAGATTCGTATAAAACTAAAGAAAAACCGCTGTGGCTGCAACCTTTGAGTTTGTTTGAGTTATTACTTTGCGCGGGATCGGGTTATGAATCCCACGCTCTAACCATCTGAGCTACCCCGCCACGCGCCGCTAATTATAGAGACAGATGGCCGGAGATCAAACCAGCGTTGAAAAAATGATACGCTCTTGATAACAAATGCTTCCCCCAACCTTCACAGACATTCTCTCGGCTCGCGAATTCATTGGATCATATCTGCCCAAAACGCCACTCGTGCGCGTAGCGCAACTCTCCCAAAAACTCGGCTGTGATTATTACGCCAAGTTAGAGAACCTGCAGCCGGTCGGCGCATTCAAAGTGCGTGGCGGAGTGAACCTGGTCGGCGCCGCGTCCGACAAGGATAGAGCTGCAGGTTTGGTGTCGGCCAGCACCGGCAATCATGGGCAATCGATCGCTTACGCCGGCCGGCTCTTCGGCGCGAGAGTGATTATTTACGCGCCCAGCGAGAACGTAAATGAATCAAAGATGCAGGCAATGCGCGACCTTGGCGCCGAGGTCCGTCTGCATGGCCGCGATTTTGACGTAACGCGGATCGAGGCTGAGCGCGTGGCTCGAGAGGAAGGTCATCGTTTCGTACACTCGGCGAATGAACCGAGGTTGATCGCGGGCGTCGGCACGATCGGCCTCGAGATTTTCGATGACCTGCCCGACGTCGATGTGATCATCGCGCCCGCGGGCGGCAGTTGTGCTTCAGGCAACTGCATCGTGGCGAAACAGATCAATCCGGCTGTTCGGGTGATCGCGGTCCAGTCTGAACAAGCGCCCTCGATGTGGCACGCCTGGAAGAATCGAACACTCGATCCCTATCCGACGATGAAGACTGAACATGAAGGTCTGGCCACGCGTGTGCCTTTTGAATTGACGAACCAGATTCTGTGGAAGCTGCTGGATGATTTCGTTCTGGTAAGCGATGGAGAGATCAACGACGCCATTGGCTTACTCGCGCGGGATGCGAAGCAAGTTGCGGAGGGCGCCGGCGCCGCCTCGCTCGCCGCCGCGATCAAGCTGCGCGATCAATTACGAGGCAAGAAGGTCGTTGGCATTCTGACTGGTGGAAATATTCCGTGGGCGCGATTCGCACAAGTGATGTCGCGGTGATTCATCCACAGATTACGCGGATTACCAGCAGAATGGGCCATATTTGGTTTGTGCCGACCTACTTTCGTGTTAACTTTTCCGCCTGTTCTAAATCTGTGGAAGCTGCGTAATCTGTGGATGCTTACTGCTTACTTTCCCAAACAGCTCGGGCTATTTGAGCGATCACCGCCTCGCGCGTCGCTTCATCTGCCGTCGAATCTGAAACAAAAACCGCGATCGCCAAATGCCGTCCATTCGCCAACGTAATGACTCCGATGTCATTGGTCGCGGCCGTGATTCCGTTTCGAGATCCTGATGTTCCAGTCTTGTGCGCGACTACAGTTCCTGCAGGCAACAGCCCTTTCAAACGCTTGGCACCCGGCGTCGATTCGGTCATGAGTTTCAGCAGTAAGCTCTGCGCTGATTCAGAGAACCCGCGCCGTTCAAACAGCGCGCGCAACAAAGCAACGGCTGCTTCCGGCGTGGCCCAGTTGCGATACTGAGTCTGCCAATCCTGCGCGAGTTCCTTTTCTGTGTTGAGCACAATCATGTCTGTGATCTTTAGCTCAGTGAGATAAGCCTGGATCGCCTCGGGTCCGCCGGCGAGCTTCATCAGCACGTCGCTGGCAGTACCGTCGCTTTCCGATATCGCAAACCGGAGCAATTCGCTTACGGTGATCTCCGTTCCCTTTGGATTCTGGTCTCGAATCGGACTGTGCTGCCCAGGGCTGACAAAATCCTTCTTCGTTACGGGCACTTTCTGATCGAGCTTGATCTTTCCATCATCAACCTGCTTCATCACCGCCATGCCGATTGGAAGTTTGTAGACGCTCTGCATGGGAAAGTGATCGCGACTATTAAGAGAGACCGTCTCCTCCGTTTCCAGTGCCACCGCCGCGACGCCAACGCGACCTTTGGCGGCAGAAGCAATTTGATCGATCTGACTTCGCAATTCCGGGCTTTGGTTTTGAGCTCTGTTTTCTTGTCGATAATCCGTGGCCTTAGCAATTAGACGGTCGGTTGGAGTGGAAGCGCTTCTCGAGCAAGCGTAGGTCAGAGAGATTAGAAGCAAAGCGTAAGTCAGCCGTCGGTGTTCCATTGTGCTCAGATCCTCAAGTCGCAATTCTGCCGTTGGTGGATTTCGATTGTGCAATACAAGGAATTCTTGGCCGCGGTGCCGGCATAGGTGCGAAAGAGTTCTGCCCTTCGCGCTCGTCCAATCCCTTGGGAAAGATGAGCCTCGCTAACCATGGGGATAGCCGTTGCGGGTAAAACCAAGCACGCAGGACTCACTTGTTACTTTGCCGCGCGAGGCGGCGCAGTTCGTGGCCGGCTACTCATCGTACTAGCGCGGTTCTGGACTTATGATAGGAAGTGAACTGCCGAATCCTATCTCTCCTTGAGGGCCTCTCGAAATA
Organism: Blastocatellia bacterium; assembly: GCA_033856735.1. Taxonomy (GTDB): domain Bacteria; phylum Acidobacteriota; class Blastocatellia; order Pyrinomonadales; family Pyrinomonadaceae; genus UBA11740. The sequence continues at coordinate 6,538 of JAWVEM010000282.1, read as the reverse complement.
TTGGATTCTTCCGGCTTTGGCTCATTTGTCTCAGCTTCAACGCCCGGTAGCTTGAGCTTGCTTAAATTAGGAAGTAACGCAGCGACCACCAGCAGCCCGAGTAAGATGGGTGTCAGGACAGTCAACAAGTTCTTGTCCACTGTAAACTCGTCTTGGGGCTCCCGCTTCCTGCTTGCCTCGACGCTGCCATTGGCCGGCACCGCTGCCGCAGCCGCGGGCGCCACCAGAATGGTCCTGGTGCTACCGCGATAATAGGAAATCCAGAGACCCAAAAGCATCAGAATACAAATTCCTGATAACACATAGCCATACCTTTTACTGACCCTGAAGAGTCTTCTTTCCTGATCTATTAAAGCCTGCACGATGCTGCCGTAGCGCTCCGCTTCAAAGCGATCGCGATTGGCATTCAAGCAGTCGGCGAAATTCCTTTGCGACGAACGATAGTCTTCCAGTTTGTACTGAACGATACCCGCATGAAAAAAGATATCTGCGTTTGGTAAGGAGGTGCATCCTTTCGCCGCGTTAACATATTTCAAAGCTTCATCGTACAATTCAGGATCTCTCTTCTTGCGATCTTTATTAGCGATATCACCGAGTCGGACCAGCACTTGCGAAAGGAGCAGATGGAGCCGCCATTGCCGGTTTGGCGCCACCATCCGCAGGGCGTTTCGGATCGACGCTTCCGCTTCGTCGTATTGCTCTGAACGCATCAACGCAATGGCCAGCGCTCGATGTGCATCGGAGTTATTCGGTTCAGCACTGACCGCGGCTCGACATGATCGGATGGCCTCTTTATTGTTCTCTTGTAGAACATAGAGATTTCCCCACTCGATGTAGACGCGCGCATCGGGCTTGTTTAGCTTTTCTGCCTCGGCAAGTGTTTTCGTGGCGTCATCGTAACGTCCCATCTGACAGCAGAGCGCCGCAAGCTCGACGTAACTCCCCTCTTGCGGACTTAGCTCGATGGAATTGCGGAAATAGGCCTCGGCATCGAGAAAAGCATTTCGCTTATACGCAATTACGCCGAGGCAGCCATATGCCTTTGCATTGTAAGGATCGAGTCCCAACGCCGTTCGGCAACTTTCTGTAGCCTTGTCAAGAAGGTTGTCCCTGTTAGAAATTTCTGAACTCCGCAGTTCTCCCGGCTCCTTCAGTTGTCCCAGTAGCGCCCAGGCGAGATTGAGGTGGTATTGCGGTTCGTAATCAACTTTATCGATGGCTCTGCGGAAACATTCTGCCGCCCCGAGATAGTTGCGTCGCTCAAGTTCGTAGCCGCCCTTGGCATTGATACCCAGGACATGGCCGGGGTGGTGTGCTTCGATGGACTCAAACTTTTCCTTAGCCTGCTCTAGCCGTCCCAATCGCAAATAAAACCAGGAAAGTTGTTCTGCTACTTCGGCGTCATCGGGAAACTGATCTTCAAGCTTTCTAAAAACACTGAGCGCTTCTTGCGAGAGGCTGAGCCGCGCGAAAACTTCGATTCGGCTAAATTGTCTCTGAATCATATACGGATCCAGCCTGATCGACTCGTCGAAATATTCGCCGGCTGACTTTAGGTCGCCTTGATCGAAGGCAAGCCAGGCACGTTCTTCCCAAAGCCCTGCTGCGGCGGGAACCTTCTGAAGCGCTTCATCAAGTTTTTCCCTCGCCACCGTAAAGTCAGGGGTTTCTTCTGACTCGGGTGTCAGCTTGACCATCTTCGGCGTCTTTCTGTACGAGGCGGCCCGCCATTGCAGGGCGAAGTCGTTGTAGTTATCTATCTGGAGGGCACGGTCAAAGAATTTGATGGCGCTATTATATTTACGTTCAGCGAAATCAATGACAGCTCTCTCGCTCAGAAAATTTATCTTGTTCCCACGTGTCGCGAGGGCCTCATTGACCTTCTTCCGTGCCCCTCTCAGATCATGCAACTTCCGGAGCGTAACAATCGTCCATTCAGCGGCTTCATCGTCCTTTTTGAGATTCTCGATAAGGGCTCGCGCTTTTGGATCGGTCTTAGCCAATTCCTCCAGTGCCTGGCCGCTGTAATACGAGTAAGACTCGCGAAACCGTTTCTGTTGGTAATGGACGTCGCCCATTTGCTTCCAGAGTTCTATGTCATGAGGAAACTTTTTATGCGCGGTCCGGTATAGATCCTCGGCCTCCTTGAAACGGCGTAACCAATTGAGCCCCGCAATTTTTTTGCACCAGGCGTTCGGATTGTCGGGAGCTGCCTCGAGTAGCAGGTCATAATTCAAATAGGCCGCTCGATAGAGGTTCAACTTGCTATGTGTCGAGTCAGTTGCAAAAAGAATACTGGCGAGCTCCTCTTTAAAGGGCCCAGCCTTCCAGCCCTCAACCAACTCTCTGGCTCGGTCTTGATCGGCGTCTGGATTCAGAGCATCCTCTGCCTGGCGCGAAGCGATTTGGCCGACCATCGCGTCATGCTTGTTTTCCCTGGTAGCATCAGGTCCGGCTTGGCTCTCAGCGTCGGCAAAATCTTTGAAAGCAAGGTCGTACTGCTCCTGATAGAAGCGGAGCCAGCCGCGCTCAATCAGCAATCGAATTGAAGGACGTCCACTTATAGCGTCAGCTCGATTAAACATGTCGTCTGCTTCAGAGAAATTTCGTAGTTCTCGCAGACATGCGCCGGCGTTCTCCAGCGCTACCACCATCTCGGCGGCGGTTGGAGGCGAATCGTTGTCGATCACGCTACGCCACGACGCCAGAGCAGTATCGTATTGGGAGGCGTCGTAATAAAACTTGCTCTGTTCATTGAGCAGATCTATGTCGGCCGGATACAAGGCTAAACCCGTATTCAAGATCTCCTGGGCCTGCTTGAATACGAGCGTGCCATCCTTGTAGTTGTCGTTTAATCCCTTGCCCAGTTTTCTAAGGACCGTCGCCAGCTTAAGGATGATCGAAGCACTGAACTCCGGGGGCGAGGTGGCTTCCCTTAGGCTCTTAACTACCTCGCCTAATGAATACTTTTTCTCATCGAAATCTTGTGCCTGGACGTTCTGTTCGGCAACTTCGATCTCTTTCTGTATTTCGGTAGCTAACATGACTTGTGCTCCAATAGTTTTTCCCAATACTCCGGCCGCGTGGGGACCGCGATTCGGCTTCTTCGCCGCGGCGACTTCAAAGCCGGCTGCGGCGTCATGTGTGTTTACGTTAACCTGTCAGGTCTGTGCTGATATTTTTCCGCCCTGCCCCTTCTTTAATCTTCCTGGGCTTATCGAGAACCCCGCCCTTTGATTAGAGCCAACGTCGACCTTTTCCTAACGTCGCTTTCACCACGGGGAGACTATTGCCTCGAATACCCGCTCGCTGTCGCGAGTGTTCCGTACCGGCTCGCCCTTGTTCTATCGATTGCGCAACGCCCTTACGATTGGCGCGACGATCGGAGCGAAGATTCGTTCGACGACGTTTCGGACCCTTTCCCAGGGGCCGTACGGTCCCCAGAGCTCGGGCGGAAACACGCGGTGCCAGATTGCATAGTTCCAACGCCTTAGCCGGCACCACCACGACGCGAGCGAAACTGTCGGAAGGGCTATGAGGCAGAATTTCACCAGGCCGGAGTCGACGTCTTTGATGATCAGTTCCATCTCGGACCAAGACGGAAAGAACGTTCCCACCCGGTTGAATTCCATGGTGAAGGCGCGGACTTTCTTGTTACTCGGGTCGCTGAAATAGCGGCTGAACGACCAGTCATCGCTCGCCCCCGACGTTGGATAGGTGATTCCCAGCGCGGGTAGGAAGAACGATTGATAGGCGGTGTATGCCTCGCCGCGCACTGCATTGATCGCCGCGACCGTGGCTTCAGCCGCGGATTTTACGTCCGCGCGATCGCAGCCGTTGATGTACTCGCCATAGACGTCCCCATCAACTCCTCGTTTTCCGTCCCAGGCTGGGTTGGTGAAGTTCATGTCCGGCGTAGTCGTCTGGTCCACGTCGTTACCCCACGAATATAAAAAGTCTCCGCCGTACGAGTGAATGTCTATGAACCAACTTATCTGAGGATACTGCTCGTACAACCAGCGGACGTTTTGGGTCTCAGCTTCAGAGAAGGGCCCCGTGCCGTGGAACAGATCGTCAGATGGATTGGTTGACGCCAGACTTCCCGCAGCCTGGGCCGCGGGCGCGAACGCAGTGTTGAAGTCCCAAAGAAAATCGTAGTTGCGATTGACGTCGACGCCTAACTTATTTACCGAGCCGCCGCTGGCTGGGTTCCGGTTCTTGCGGCACATCGCAAACGTGTTCTGACTGAAGTTGCGGCCATCCGGATTGATGCAGGGAAACACTATTACGTCGAGCCGCTCGACGATCGACTTGATCTCGGCCGCCGTGTACGACTTACCGCCGTAGACGAGTCCCGTGCCTGCGGTATAGGACTCGAGCAAGTCAGCCGCGAAGTCAATGCAGATGTCCGGGCCGCCCCACTCTCTCGAATGCGCGCCGCTGATGATGAGCACACCCGTCACCGGGCATCCTTGTCCGGTCCCGATCAGGAGGGCGTGACTTTGGCGTCCTTCGAAGGTGAAGAAGGGAAGAGTGATTAGCTTGCTAAGGCTCGGATACTTCGAAGCGAGTCCGACCAGAGCCGACTCGATCTCGACAACATTCAAGAAGCTCATCGGTTCGTACCTCCCTTTCCCCCGCGCACGGTTTTTTCGCCGAGCCCGCGCGGCGCAACGCGCCCGCCCTCAAACCGATCGCCCTTGCCCACTTCTGCCTGGCGCTCCCGGCCGATAGCCGAGACATTCTCGCCGAGTTCTACGCCGTAACCCGCGGCCTTCATTTCGTCGACACGTTCTTTAGTCGCGTAGGCCAGCAGGGCAGCGCTGCCATCAGGATTTAGCTGGGCGTGCGGCCGGCAGCCGACATCCAACGCGAACTCCTGCATGATCTTCGCGAGAACTTCGCGGCTGGCTGTGATGCGCACGGCATATAAGTCGGGAGGGATCTCCTCGTTTTTTTGCGGTTGATGCGCTCCGTCACCTTCGATCTGATCGCTCACGGTATGCCTCCTAAAAGAAAAAGAGCGGTGAACGCGGGATTCCGGTGGGCCATTTCAATTTACGCTCACAGAAAGAAATCGAGTTTTGCATCCTTCGGTTGTTGTTAGAGTTGAGAAGGATAGCTTTGGATGCCGCGAATCGCTCGGGAACCGTCGCCTGAGTACGGCCTTGTATCACGGTTTGCGTGAGCGTGTCGAGGATTCGCCGGAAACTGTGGGGGCGAGAGTGTGTTGCTGGACCGTTGGGGAGGGCTCTGGGTGCGTTATGAGCCCTCCCTGACTCGGGCTAGGGCCCCGCCTTCGCGAAGAAGAAAAATTCCGCGTCTCAGCTAAAGGCCGGGGACCGCTCGAGTGTCGCCTTCCATATTTCCTCGGAACTTCAAAATGAAGTTGTAGCCGGCGGCGACGTGACCGCCGTGCCCGGCGCAAACTCCCTTGTCCGAATCAGCGTTGTAGAATAGTGCTTCGCACTTACTGCAGAAGCGCCAGTCCTTCTCATGCCCGGCAGCCCTCGTGTCATGCAACAGCGTGAAGTTAAAGCCCGCGGCGGAATGCCCGCCGCCACCTGGACAGACGCCTTTGCTCTGAAATCCGTTGAAGAACAATGCGTTGCACTTACTACAGAAGCGCCAGTCGCGCTGGCCCGGCCCAGGCGAATCGTAGGTCAGATAGTAATTCGCCCCTATCATCGCATCATGACGCCGGCCGGCTGGACAGAGACCTTTGCTTCGAAAGCCGTTGTAGAAAAGCGCCCGGCATTTGCTGCAGCGGCGCCACTCGTTTTGATTGGGTGGCGGAGCCGCCCCGAGCGTTCGGGTGACGGCGCCCGGCATCAAAGCGGCAATGGCCCCGGTTATGCCGGCCTTCATTATCCGATCAAAGAAATCGCGTCTACTGACTTCGCTGTGAAAACAAGGCTTGACGAAATTGCTCTCAGGGTTAGACATGAATGCCTCCTTTGGGATTGAGCATCTGTTAATGGAAAAGCGTTGAGTCACGGAGCCGCTGGGAAGTCGCGTCCGAGAAGTGCCTTGTATCACGGCTTGCGTAAACATGTCGAGAGAAAGAATCAGACGCAGATTAAACGGTGGCGTGAGTGTGGTCGCGCCGCCGACGATATCAATCGTCGGGACGCGACGACGGAAGCCGGCCGTTCCGACGGTCATGCTGTTCGCGCTTCGCGCTCAGTGCGGGCGAGGGAGCCCGCGTTCCCAGCCGAAGCAAGCCTTATCGCGACCAAGATCACTTCTGGGCAAAGCTGCCTGCGGTGCTGCATATAAGTGCTAACGAGTAGGGCGGCCTCTCTGACGATCGGGGTGCTGCGCCGGAACATCCGCTCCCTACTCCCTACTCGCCCCGCGTGGCCGTTGCTCTTTGCGGGGCGTAGTTGATCCGGCGCGTCTCCCGCATGCGGCCGTCTTTCAAACTTCCTTCGACGATCTCATAACCGAGTAACGCCAGCACTCGTCCACGCACGAACAGCGGACGGGAGTTGCCGTACCAGTCGACGCAGGAAGCACGACAACCATCGTCGATCGC
>JAWVEM010000281.1:0-9909 GCA_033856735.1 Blastocatellia bacterium | reverse complement strand
CAGTCAGAATCAACCAGCTATCCCGATCGGAGTGGTATATCTGGCGCCGCGTTGGCGGCCATTGTGGTGGGGGTGATTGCGCTTGCTGCGATCATAATTCTGTTTGTAATGAACCAGCAGAACAACGCGAACACCAACGATAATGTGGCTCAAACGCCGCCGCAAACCACCATCGTGCAGCAACCGGCTCAGCAGCCGCCGGTGGTAGTGCAGCAGCCCGCGCCAGCGACTCAGCCCGCTCCGATAATTATTAACGGACAATCCGCGCCGGCTCCGGCCTCTGGTGGATCGTCGTCGACCGCGTCCAACGTTCCGGACGATGGATCGATTCAAGCAGCAATCGACAAGAAGCTAAACGCCGATCCAATATTTTCTTCGCTGGGAATTACGGCCACTGTCATCAACGGCAAGGCGACGTTGATGGGAAGTGTGAAAACCGAGGCGTTGAAATCACAGGTTGAACGCGCCGTGCGTAATGTTAAGGGCGTGAAGACAGTCGACAACCAGATTAGTGTTGGCTAATTGGTTTTTGACCTCATACCAATCTCACTGTGTCCCTGGGTCCATCGATGGCTCAGCACCCCAGCAATAGGAGCGCGCCGGAGCTAGAAAGTTTCGGCGCGCTTTTGTTTTGGTGATTCGTCTGGAGTCATCGTGCCGCCTCCAAGCTGGCACCACTGTTTAGATGGCGGACTTGTCCGAAGTGCTCTTACCAACCGGGACAAGTCCGGCCCCTAAACAACCAGACAAGTCCGGCTTCTAAACGATCGAGCGCGAGACGAGCGCTCAGCCGCGCGGTAGCAGAACAACCGCTGGCTTGTTAGTTTCAATGGGCTAAACTATTCTCACCGCGATATAGTGAGGCTCAATGGAAAAGTTACCCCAGACACCGCGCACCACGCCGCAACGTCTGCCGCAACGCGGCAGCTTTGATCGGGAAGTAATCGAACCGATTCTGGATGAAGGGTTCATCTGCCACATCGGCTTTGTTATTGACGGACAGCCATTCGTCATTCCGACCGGCTACGCGCGCGTGGGAGATAGCGTGCTTATCCACGGCTCGCAGGCCAGCCGGATGCTGCGCACTTTGGGGGAGGGAATCGAAGTCTGCGTGACTGTAACCTTAATCGACGGGCTGGTACTGGCGCGCTCGGCCTTCCATCACTCAATGAACTACCGCTCCGTGGTCATCTTTGGTCGTGCGACCGTGATTGAAGATCCAAACGAAAAGCTCGCCGCCCTGCGAGCCTTATCGGAACACATGATTCCCGGTCGCTGGGACGACGTGCGCGCGCCGAATGAGCGCGAGTTAAAGTTAACAACCGTTCTTTCATTGCCAATTACTGAAGCATCCGCCAAAGTGCGTACCGGCCCTCCCGTTGACGACGAGGACGATTACGACCTGCCTGTCTGGGCGGGCGTGATTCCTCTGCGAATGGTCGGAGGAGAGCCCGCTGATGACGGCCGCGTACCTGCAAAGAGCGAGGTTCCGCAGTATGCGGCTGAATATTACCGTCCGAAGTAAACCGTTGAAAGCACTAACTAAGGAGCCTTGACCGCTCGCTCGCCTTGCTACTTTACCCTTTATAGTCCATAGTGGCTTACGGTTAATCCTTCTCTCGCGCATCGACGGTGATGCGCCCCGCGCACAAAACAGTTAGCGCTGGCGTTTGGATAGTTCGAGAGCAGGCTTGTTACAAACTCCGAAGCCGCTCTTTTAGAGCATCCGAATTCCGGTCCTTCGACTGCTACCGTTCACCGAAGCCATTCCGATTCGTCAGCTTCTTTTCATTCCCAAAAAAAGGGGAAAGGTATATCTATGTCAACGAAACTTTACGTTGGAAACCTTGCTTTCCAAACTACCAGCCAGGAGCTGCAGGAATTATTTGCCTCGGCCGGCACGGTTGAATCAGCAGCGGTCGTCGAAGACCGCGATACGGGCCGTTCGCGAGGCTTTGGCTTCGTCGAGATGTCCACCAAAGAGGAAGGCGCAGCCGCCATTTCTCAGTTCAACGGCAAGGAAGTAAATGGCCGGGCCTTGAATGTTAACGAAGCCAAACCTCGCGAAAATCGCGCTGGTGGCGGCGGTGGTCGCGGCTTCGGCGGCGGCGGCGGTCGTGGCGGCTTCGGCGGCGGCGGCAATGGTGGCGGTGGCGGCTACGGCCAAAAGCGCGAACCCAGGTGGTAATCAACCTCAAGCATTAGACAGTAACCACCTGTCTTTCGAGTCCCCGCGGCGAGTTGTCCCAAGAGGACGCTCCCCACGGCGACCGGGCTTGCTTTTACAAGATCAATCGCGGCCAGTGCTGGAAAAGCACGGTCGCTCACAAATTAAGGAGTTTATGAATTTTTCTCAATTGGGACTTGCGCCCGCACAAGTGCGCGCCTGCGAGTCTCTCGGGTATACAGAACCCACCCCCATACAAACCAGGGCGATTCCCGTCGTCCTCAACGGCCAGGATCTAATCGGTTGTGCTGAAACCGGCACCGGTAAGACGGCCGCTTTCCTGCTTCCCATCATTCAAAGGATCAGTGAAAAATCGCTGCCAGGCGTACGTGTCCTCGTGCTGGCGCCAACGCGCGAACTCGCGCTTCAGATTCAAAAGAATTATGTCGAACTAAACAATGTGAAGTCTAATCGCAGCGTGATCGTGATTGGCGGAGCAAACATTCGCACGCAAATTTCCGAAGTAAGACGCGGAGTGGCGGTGGTAATAGCCACGCCTGGTCGTCTGCTGGATTTACAAGAGCGCGGCGCCCTCAATTTGAATACTGTCGAAGTCCTGGTATTGGACGAAGCCGACCGGATGCTCGATATGGGTTTCCTGCCGGCCATCCGCCGGGTCCTGGCGATGTTGCCGACCAAGCGACAGACATTGCTGTTCTCAGCGACGATGTCTTCGAACATTGAACAACTGGCCCGTTCAACGATGAAGGAGCCGAAACTAATCGAAGTCAACACGCGCGGCCAGGCCGCCACCATGGTTGAGCAGACTGCTTACCCCGTGGCCCAGGAATCAAAGACGGCTTTGCTGCTTGATTTGCTGGAACGTGAAAAGTTTGAGCGCGTGCTGGTGTTCACCCGCACCCGCCGCGGCGCTGAACGCCTGTCGCACATTCTGACGGCCCGCGATCACAGCGCGAACCGGATTCACGCCGACCGCACGCAGCCGCAACGCGAAGCAGCTCTAAGCGCTTTCCGCGACGGCAGGACGCGAGTCCTCGTGGCCACCGATATTGCCGCGAGAGGACTGGATGTCGACCTCGTTTCGCACGTCATCAACTATGATGTACCGGCCGCGCCCGAAGATTATGTGCACAGAGTTGGCCGCACCGGCAGAGCCGGTAATGTGGGCCAGGCGATTACCATCGTGGCGCCCGTGGACGAACTCTCGATGCGCGCGATCGAACGTTTGACCGGACAGGAAGTAAAACGAATCGTGCTGCCGGGTTTTGGCGGCGCGCAACCACTGGCCGCTCCGGGCAAAACGTTCGCGCGATTCGCGCGCGGCGGCCGCAGCAGTTCAGTGCGATCGTTTCGTCCGCGCCGGGCGAGATAAAGGGCTCTCCAGAGCCCTTAGAAAACCCTTAAGACAAGAACTAACACCCCGACTTGAAAAGGGAGGAGCATTATGGAAGTAGAAACAGCGGAAGTGAAAACAGCAGAGAAGCCGATCTTCGCAACCGGAGATCGGGTCGAGCAGATGTGCCTTAAGTGTGGCGAGGAGCGCGGGCATATTGTAGCTTCGATCAGCAAGAAGGGAAGAATTACTCGCGTCAGTTGTCCGATCTGCGGTTCCCGCGTTCCCTACAAGAGCGGTACCACCCGCACGCGAACCCCCAAGATAGGAGCGCCTTATGATCAGGCGCGGACTTATCGTCGCGGACAAACCATGATGCATCCAACGTTCGGCGAAGGCGAAGTAACCGCTCTTATCGAGCCGCAGAAGATTGACGTTTTATTCGCGGATCGCATGCGGAGATTGATTCACGCGCATGCTTAAAGGCACGCTGCGGCGCCTGCGGAGGATCAGAAAGACCGGTTTAGTCGTTGGCGGCCCCGCAGTTGGGATGCTGATGACGTTTCGCGCCGAGGTCATGCCTGGTCGCGAAACCGACGAACGTACCTTTGAAGTTGAGCGAGTACTATCCAGCGGCCGAGTAGAGCTGGCGAACTTACAGGGCGAACATACCCTGACTGAGTTCGAGCCTCTACCCGATTGAGCCCGGTTGTTGAGAAAGACGGAACAAGATTTGCCGAACGAGACGCATGAATTAGTGCCTACGGAAAGGCATATCAACTGGAGTAAGAGCATTTTCCTGAGCGTCTTCCACCTCGGCGCCCTCGCCGCTCTCTGGTTCTGGAGTTGGCCCGGGGTAATTTCGGCGGTGGTGCTCTACTGGGTCGCGGGGAGTCTGGGAGTCGGCATGGGATATCACCGTTTGCTGACTCATCGGGGCTACAAAGTTCCGAAGCCGGTTGAATACTTCCTGGTAACGTGCGCCTCTTTGTCTCTACAAGGTGGCCCGATAGAATGGACCGCCACGCATCGCATGCATCACGCACACACTGATCGACAGGGAGATCCGCATACGCCTCGCGAAGGTCGAATGTGGTCGCATGTCGGCTGGATTGTCGCGGGTACGGCGCAGAAGCACGAGCAGGCGGTGCTCGATCGCTACGTTCCGGACTTACTCAAGGATCGTTTTTATGTCTGGCTCAGCCGTTATTACTACGTGCCACTTATCCTTCTGGCGGCGGCGCTGCTGGCGCTCGGCGGTTGGCGCGTAATGATCTGGAGTGTTTTCCTGCGCGTAACGCTGGGGCTTCAAGCGACCTGGCTGGTTAACTCGGCTACGCACCTCTGGGGAAGAAGGCGGTTCGAAACTGGCGAGGATTCACGCAATAGTTGGTGGGTTGCTTTACTGACTTTCGGTGAAGGATGGCACAACAACCATCACGCTCATCCGACGTCGGCTCGTCATGGCTTGAAGTGGTACGAAATTGATTTTAATTGGTGGGGCATTCGCGTATTACAATTTCTCGGACTGGCGCGCGCGATAAAGCGAGTACGCTTCAATACGACGTCGACCATGTGGCAACTTGTAGGCGGCGACCGGAAAACGAAAGGCTCCTATGAAGGAGCTTAGAGAGCGCGGTCTTTATCGGTTGCCGGACGGTGGCGAATTCGTGGCGAGCATCGCGCCCCGCGGCGGCGGCTATGCGCTCTACGATCCGCAGGTTTTTAAGCGGTATGGTCTGCCGGATTACCAGATCGACGCTGAGGGCCGGCTAAACCGGATGGGCGAATCAACCCGTTGGCTGGCCGAAGACTTGATCGATACCGGTCAGACCGCGGCGTAAAATGTTCGGATCGCCCGGGCCTATCGAAAGCAGCGCCGAGCAGTTTTACGAGCTTTGGTTTCCAGGGTTCAAGGTGTAACGAATGACGAAGATCATTTGGTCTTGCCACAACTGCGGCACAGTGCTGCCGCTGTGGAAGATGAAATGCTCTAATTGTCATCAGGCGGCGGTGAGTTGGTTGCATCTGCTTGCAGGCGCGATCATAGTTTTGCCGGTGCTTCTCTTAATAGTCAAACTCTTCTAAAAGGGAATTAACTATGGCTGCAACAAAAAAATCTTCCCGCAAAGTTGCCAGTGCTCCGGCAGTGGCCGAACTTTGGCCGGGAATCGACGCGCATTTTCGTCTGATCATCGTCGCCGCCAAGCGAAGTAAACAACTGGTGCGCGGCGCAACCGCCAGAATCGAACCAGATCCTCTGCGGCGCCGAAACACCAGCATCGCCCTCGAAGAAGTTAAGCGCGGGCTCGTGCCTTTTACAATCTTCGATCCGGATGAGCCAGCAGATGAGGTGGCGGAATAGATGTGGCACAGACATCATGCTGTGGCTGCGAGCGCCGCGGTCCCCACCCTGGATTCTGCCCCCCTGATCGTAAGGATCGATAAAATGAACGGGCTGCGAGTTTATATAAATCCGCAGGTGAAAGAGACCTGTGGCGGCTTTGGAGTATTTTATAGCCGGCGCGAGAACGGCCCCTACTATCGCTGGGCTTACGAAGAGTCAGTCAGCCTGTGGCGAGTGTCGCGCGTGTCGCCGAGCGACTTCTCGCCGAAAGCGCTTTCCAATGCGAATTGGAAAGGCGTCCCGGCTGCGTTACAAAAAAGCATGGTTGAGCATTACCAGGAATAAACGAACAACGTTAAAGGAGAAACCCTATTGGCCAGAGATGATTTGATTCCCGCGGAAGGCACGATAATCGACAAGCAGCCGAACGCCTTCTTCAAGGTCAAGCTCGACAACAGCGCGCATGTCGTGCTGGCAGCCATATCCGGTAAGATGCGCAAACACCGCATACGCATTCTGGTGGGTGACCGCGTCAGCGTAGAAATGTCGCCCTATGATTTGTCGCGCGGCCGGATCACTTACAGATTCAAGTAAGCCCGCGCGATCGCGACCAAAAGGCGGCACATGTGATTCCTCTCAAAGGCCGGTTGTGCCGCAAAGCGTGAAGACGGCCCGCACCCAACGAAAATAATTTGTTCGTGCGTCTCGGGTCTTCGTTTCTTTCCTCAAAGTGAACAGCGAGGTGGTCTCCTAATCGATTTCAATGCCTCGCTGAATTGCCAGCGCTCTCGCCTTTATCAATCCGTCCCCATCAATTATCTCTGACCCACGGCTCCAGGCCTCGATCTCTTCCACCGGCCGGCCCAGCGCCAGCGCCAGTTTTTCGTCACTTGAATCGAATGCAGCGTCACGAATGTTCTTTATGATGTGCGCAGCTTCGTGCTGATTCGTGCCTTGGTCGTCAACGACGATGTTTTCCGTGCGGCTCCCGTTTGAACTCCTTGAGCTTTGAGCCGGCGCGCCGACAGCACGCGGTTGTTCCGCAGCAGCGTCGCTGGTTCCGTTCCCGTTTGCCCGCGTTTGCTTAAGGAATGCTTTGCGCGCGTCGCGACTGAACAGATACAAAAAACCCGCTCCCAATCCCACCGCGCTCACTAACAGAATATTTTTCTTCAAGATTATGCCTCCTGGTGCAGCTACCGACTTTCGGCGTTTGCCTCATTGTAGTTTCAGCTTTCAATCGAGCATGCTCGTGCTCACTGCTGTCTTGGATCCCGCTGACCTTTACAGCTTTCTTGCATTCATTCAGAACAGATCGCAGCAGTCATCCAGCTTCAGAGCAAGCACGGTGCCATCGTCTGCGGGCGTGGTTAAGAAATACGATTGGAGTAAAGTAAGATCGCGCAGGAGCGTCAGGTAGGCACTCGAAACCGCACCCTTCCCGGTGCCGGGCTTGATAGAGTCGATACGATACCGTACCGAAGCATGGTTCATCCTATGTTAGGCTCGGGCCGCCCTTCGGCCCTTTGTTTTCAAGGGTAAATCAGGACATTTCCTCGAATGTTTAGCTCATTTCTTCTAAAGCCTGGAGAATGGTATCTGGTCGCTACCTGCGAATACTGCCTGACCAGATACGTGTGCGCGCACGACAGTTCGCCGGGCAAAGGAAGGCTCAAACCAATCTATCAAACAACGTGTCCCCAATGCATGCGGATCGGTTTTCACGCCGCCTCCGTGCTTGAGCGCTATCAGCACTCAACCGATCGAGCGAACGATTCCAAATGGAAGCGGTAAGCTCCCCAAGCGGACATTCTTTGCGATTCTGTCTTTTACCTGGGGGGACCATACTTCGCGGAGAGCATTCAGATCAGCAACTCTATGCCCAACCCATCCAAAACTTCACCGATCGGATTAGCTACTCCATAGCCTTCGATTCGCTTTGGCTTCTCGCGGGGCGGATCACTTTCGGCAGCGCCGGCAACGTTGAGTGAGACGCGCTGTGACTCCGGCAGTTCTGACATGCCTCCAAAAATCAAACCGATCGCGTGTTGGTTCGCGTCCACCACGAGCGAACCGCTGTCGCCTTTGGCCACAAATTTCTGAAAGTCCGGCAGCGACGGTTCGATCAGGAACTGATCCTGGAAGAAAGCCGACTGCCCGGTACGATCGTATCTGATCCAAATGTCGAGGCAGATCGAAAAGACCGAGCCCTCCGTATAGCCGGTGGTCCGTCCGAACTTGCGCGCAGCTTCGCCAGGTTCGATGTCCTTCGTTTTCACGTAACCCTTAACCGCGCCAATCAAAGGGATCAAGGCTTTGTGCGTCTGCGGGCCCCAAAGCCTGGCGACGGCCGCATCAATGTGATTCGGTGCGCTGAGGTCGCCATTGAACTTCAGCGCGGAAAAGTTTACCAGGGTTCCGATGGGCCGGTTGCTTGCCGGCTCGCCCGGGCTCGGCTGCATTATCAGATCGCTGTCGTCGGCTTTGGTCCGTCGCAAGTCGGCGAAGACATGCGAATTGCTCAGCAGGTGAATTTCTTTCCGGCGCGGCAGTTTACTCTTGCGGGTGCAAAAATAACCGATGGTCCCGCTTTGACCAGTCAAGTTCGTATTGGCGCCACTGATTCCGCCAACAATCACTTCCTGTAGTTCACGAATGCCGTTGGGATATTTCTTCGGGGTCTCGAGCGAAGCGGCTCCTTCGTCGGACAGAAAAGCGGCAAAGGGCATTTCGATCGGCAGGAGGGGCACACCACGAAAGCTGTTCGGTAAAGTCGCTGCTCCTGAGCCGGCCCACAACTCTCCGTTCGCATCGTTGATAAAGACCTGGATGCAATAGTCGTCGACTCCACCCAAGCGCCCAATACCGACCGCGTGGATATTGTTGGCGAACCCGGGTCGCAGGTATTGCGAGCTCAGCTCACGTTTGATCTTCCTGATCCTTTTAAGCAAACGGTAATTCACTCGGCGCGGCCGGCGTCGTAATGCCCGAGCACGCATGTATCTGCTCAACAGAAACCACGCCAGCCAGACAAGCACCAGAACGGCCGCGACCCAGGTCATGGCGTCCTCGTACCACCAGGTCCCACCAGGACTGGTCCACAACAGATGTCTTCCCAGGATAATGATGAACATGGCCGCCTCAGCGTTTAGACGATCGGCGGATCGTCCACGACGATCGGATGACAAAAATCCATTTGATTTACCGCGCCGCCCCGACCACTGTCGTCATCTTCGGTAACCGGCTTGAGTTCAAACTGTTTGCCGTTTGGGCTCGCCAGGTACCGGTAGTAGTCAGGCATGTCGCTGTAGACTGCATTGGCGTTGTAATCCATATTCTTGATTTCGATTCTGAACGGGAGACCATCGACCCGCTTGAGCGAATGGGTTTCTTCCTTCCCGCCGATGCGAATGGTAACGCTGACGGCTTCACCTTCGATCTTGACGCCGATAGTTTCCGCTACATTTCCAAACACTTCAGTCTGCGTTGGGTTGCCACTGGCATCCTTCTCCACCTTCTCAAAAAAGAGATTCGTATCGAGCTTGTGGGCATAGAACAGCCCGTTACCGATAAAGATCTTCGATAAAGGGTGGCGGTCCTTAGCGGTGGCGATCAGGCCCGTGTCGCCATGCAAAGTGTTCATGTTTACGACCCAGCGAAAGTCATTCAGATCGGCTGAATTAAGCCTGTCAAAGTCTCCGCTTTGATAAATCTCATATCCGTCGATCGCGGGTTTGCCCAACGCTTTGATCTCAATCTCCACGCCCTCCCGGGGGAGCTTCTCGTAGCTCGCGATATCCTGGTAGGTAATCACATCATTCCCGCCACCCTCGTGGTAGACGGGCTTCTGAAGCTTGATGGATAGCTCGTGTTTGTTATCGCGAATAACGGAGACCTCGCCTCTTTGCAGTTCTTTGTTGAAGCCGACAATTCCCAGGCCGGTAAACCGGACTAGTGCAGTGGCGGAACTTTCTTTGACGGACATAATTTTCTCCTATCCTATTTTTGAGTTGAGAAAAAGCTTTCAGACTAGAGTGCGCT
>JAWVEM010000280.1:0-4755 GCA_033856735.1 Blastocatellia bacterium | reverse complement strand
AGCGTCACTTCGGCTTCTTCGCCGGGCTTTAGATCTTTGGCGATCCCGTTGTGCCCCTCGGTTTCCGAAGTTAGCTTCCCGTCTTTATCGAGCCAGCGATTGCCGACGGCGATGTAGAATTTATTGTCGGGCCGGTCGTTTATCTCGCCGCCGCGCTGCCACCAAACGACGTTGCTCGTGTTCTTCACCTTGACTGTGATGTTTTCCTTCTGCCCCGCGCGCAGCTTTGTCGGCGGGTCGGCGACGGTGATCTGCGCTTTAAAGCCACTGTCGGGCAAAGGGGCCGCTGTCCTGGAAACCACGGGCGTGGAGGCAGGCGCACTGGGCGGCCCGCTGCTCGTAGGCTTTCTTGGACTACAGCCGATTGCCAAACCTAAAGTTCCACAGGCAGCAGTAAGCAAAACAATTCTCAACTTCATGATCAATGATTCCTCTCTGTTTCTAATGTCGCAATCTTAGTAGCACAGATTTTAGAAAGCTGTGAACACGTTCAGGTCTTTCAACCGCGGAGCGGTTGCGTAACTCAGCCCAGGGTTGCCGGGCTACGCTGCTACCCTGGGATCTTGTCTAGAAAGAGGTACAACCCCAGCGGGGTTGCGTCTCTTGCCTCGAATATTACGGTCGAGCGGCAACCAGGCCGGCGCAACTGCTCGATGCTTCCTTCCGTCGGGCCACGTCGGAACGACAATCACAGACTGAAGTCTGTTCCACCCGGTTAAGGTTGGACGCGCACGCGAAGTTGCAGAGGTCGCGCGCCTCTCTCCTTAAACCAGGTAACGCCCTCGTGGACCATATCAATTTCGAGTATGTAGTCGCCCGGCGTTCGCGGCGCGTTAACGGTCAAGCTCATCTCGGCTTCGCCTCCCGGGGGCAGGTCGGCTTTCATGGCGGCGCGATTGTCTTCGGCGGACGTACCGTTGGCGATCCAGCGATTACCCATATTGATTTGGTACCGGAAGTCCTTGGTCCCGACTGCGGGCCAGGTTTCAGAACCGATGTTCTTCACCTTGAAATGAATATCGGCTTTGTCGCCGGGATGCATTACCGAGGGCGGATTAATCGCCAAGATCTGTTCGCGGTAGACAGACGCGGAAAACGCTCCCTTCATCCACGCCGACTCAAACTGTGCGCGCGCTTCCGGCTCCTGCGGGATGCGAACTTCAATCAGCATCATACCGATCCGTTCGCGAGGTGAAAAGAAAGGAAGGCCGATAGGCGTTACCGTCCCAACTTCGAGTCCTCTTAGGGCGATTGCCTCTTTGGCGTTATTCAAGTCGTCGTTAAGACAAAGCGAGAACATTTTCTTCCCGGACGTCTGTTCGACCGCACGAATAAACGCACGCCAGGCGTCGCGAGTAAAAAAGTATTCCCGCTGGCGCACGGCGATGATGGGCGCGCGCGCGTTTGCCAGCACCTCAAAGCCGGACGACTTTGGGGCCGTTTCGAACCAAACCTCGACGTTGTCAAAGAGCGACTGCTCTTCATCGGTAAGGAAAGCGCCGAAGGAGCGATCGCGCAACATGAACCTCGCCTCTTGCCCGTAGTTGCGAGGGTCATCGATCATGGTTTTGCGCCCGCCCCATTCTTTCTGCAACTCGTAAGAGCAAGCAAAACTCGCCTGAATCACCAGCCCGAGAACGAGCACCGCAGCCGCTGCAGCCCGCCAGGAAACCCTCGCTGGAATACGTCCAACCAGAGCGGCCGCAATGACGATGACGACAATGCCCGCCAGAATTTCCTGGCAGAGACCATAGCGTATGTAGCCCGTATCGGCGACGCTCCAAAGCAGCGCACTCGAGATTAGGATGATGGAGAGTATGCGCGCGCGCGCGTTTCGCCATGCGAACCCGAGGCCCGCAATGGCGACGATGAAACCCAGCGAGATGCGCCCGGAGTAGACAGCCAGCTCTGAGGTGCGCTCTGGCTTGAACCAAATCATCACCGGCCAGCCCAGAGTCTCCCATAAGTTTTGCGGTCCCCAACGATAATCCCAACCGCCGTGCGTCGGCCAGTATGGTGACTTGAAAAGAACGTTGGCCAGGGGAAAGATTGGATTGCCCGTAAGACGAAAGATGTAAACGCTGAACGGCATTTGCGGTGCGAGGAAAACGCCAATCGCCAGCAGAGCGGTTGTCGCCAACTGCTTCGGCGCAAATCGGCGTGGTCCCAACGCCATCTGATACGCGCAAATCGCCATGACCGGCAAAACGACCGCGAGGTTTGTGATCTTGAACGCCGTGGCTGCTCCGAGCAGGATCGCCACGTGAACAAAGTTGGCAACCCGATTCTTTGCCTCATCCGCGCGCAGCGTAAGTAACACCGCCTCGAGCATGAGCGGAAGCGTGAGGAGATCAACCATGTACGTACTGATCTCAAAAAGCAGTTGCTCAGAGAGGACGACCAGCAGCACGCAAACCGCTCGCAGCCAGGCGCGCCCGACGACTGGCCGCAGAATTTTGTCGGTGACTTGCGCCGTCCAGATCAGCGCGAGCAGGTTGATGACAGTGCCGAGCCGGAAACCCAGAACCATCTGGCTGATGCCGGCCAACGTGTCGGCGACCGGATTGAAGGGGGTCGGTGAAGGGAAGAAATCACCCGGCCCAAAAAGAGTGCCGCGCAATGAACGCTCACTGTGCAGCAGGTGATACGACAAAACGTCGAATGAATGGTCAGGGTAAGCCGCGCGCAGCAAATAAGCTGCAAGCAAGGGTAAGCCTACAATCAGC
The DNA here is from genome assembly GCA_033856735.1 of Blastocatellia bacterium. Taxonomy (GTDB): domain Bacteria; phylum Acidobacteriota; class Blastocatellia; order Pyrinomonadales; family Pyrinomonadaceae; genus UBA11740. Next base: position 2,029 of record JAWVEM010000280.1, on the reverse strand, counting down.
CAGAAGCTGCGACCGTACTTTTCTGACGAAAATGGTTTTGTTGAGACGTAAAGATACCAACACGCGATAGCCAGCGGCACGCTCAGCGTCCAGGCGAGCGAATTGTTGTTGACCACCCAGAGATACTGGCGGGCGAAGACCAGCGCGTAAAAAAAGATCAGTAAGTCGCCAAACTCGATGCGCTGCCGCACGCCTGCATAAGCCTTTCCGAAAAAGTAACCTGGCTGTTCGGTCTGACTTATCATCTTAGCGTGGTTCAGCGCCTCACATTCCGGAGTGCTTACGCTCTTGTTTTCGCGGTTCAAATCAAGTTTTTGATGAAGCTGTAGATGTAGCGAAACCAAACCTTGTGGAGTTTGATCGAGGAGGTGCCGTGCTTTCTGGAATACTCATGGGTCGGCACTTCGCTGACGCGAAAGCCGCGCTTCAAACACTTCATCATCATTTCCTGCTCAATCGTGGTGATGTTTTCTTTAAGATTGAGCGAGCGAATGACTTCAGTGCGAATCGCGCGAAAGCCGTTCTGGCTCTCGGTGAGGTTCTGTTTCCATCTCATGTTGATGCCGATCAGAATGATGTCACAGCCAACCATGCGGAATAGTTTGTCTATGTCACCATGCAGTTCGTCACTGCCGCCTGTAGCGCGAGAGCCGACGACCAGATCCGAGCGCCCATCCAGGATCGGCTCGACCAGATGAGGGATGTCGGCGGGATCGTGCGATCCGTCGGCGTCCATGAAAACTACGATCTCGTGTGCTGCCGCCATGGCTCCTACGCGAATCGCGTCGCCCTTGCCGCGCTTATTATCTTTGACTACGCGGACGCCATAGCTTTCTGCGATCTCGACCGTTCGATCCAGTGAGTGGCCATCAACGACTACGATCTCATCACAAAAAGGGAGAGACTTCTCAATAACTTCAGCGATGCAGCGCTCCTCGTTGCGGGCTGGGATCACCAGGCTGACCCAGCCCCTCGGATCCAACGGTGTCGCCGCCGCGGTGCGCGACATTCGATTTCCCGGCGACGCCGGCTGAGAGGGCATCTCCTTACCGCGCTCTACTTCTTGTTCTTGGTCATAGCCAGGGTAGATTTTGCCCATGCCTCACAACAAAGCCTCTCTTCATTACACCTTTAGTGATTGTTTCGGTAGCCGAGTTCAGAATCAATTTTGGGCGTAGCCAGCTCATCATACGCCAGACCTTCGCCGGTTGACGAAGCTGGTGGGGGGGTGTGTTTAGAGTTCAACCTTTAGGTTGTTAATCAAAGGCGCAAGTGAAAGCTTGAGCTCTAGACAGCCCGCTCTGATTGAATTCTTGACATGAGGTTACCCGTGCCAACACAATGCCCGACTCAAAGCAGCGGGAGTACCGGCGCTGATTGTCGAGCTGTTCAACTTCGTGCTGCGGGAAATCGCACCGCAGGACCTTTCGAAATCCGGTACCAAAAAAAGAGCTAACGCTAACACTGTGCGCACTAAAATGACAACTTGGGTCGCTGCGGAAACCCAGGACAACCCGGACGATAGCAGCCAGGAACGCACGAGATCCGGACTCGCGCGCCTTGCGAATTCGAGTCTGGTGCGTGAGTTGGGCGTGATTTTTGTCTTCTTCTTGTTCACTGCAATTTTGACGTGGCCTTACGTGACGCGCCTGCGTGATGTGGTCGTCGATAGGGGAGATCCATACCTCATCACCTGGATTATGTGGTGGGACTACCACCAGACTTTTACAAATCCGCTGCACCTTTTTCACGCGAATGTTTTTTACCCGCTGAAATACTCACTCGCGTTTAGCGAGAACAGTTATGGAATAGCCTTGCTGTTCTTTCCACTTTACGCGCTGGGACTAGCACCGCTCACCGTCCACGCCATCGCGATATTCCTCGGCTTTGCCTTGTGTGGTTATGGCGCTTTCCGGTTGGGCCGAACGCTCACGGGCTCGGTAGCGGTTGGATGGGTTGCCGGCATTGTGTTCGCGTTCATTCCCTATCGCTTTAATCAAATGTCTCAGGTGGCATATCTTTTCTCGCC
>JAWVEM010000279.1:0-9454 GCA_033856735.1 Blastocatellia bacterium | reverse complement strand
ATTCGTTCACGATGTTCACCGATCGTGACGGCAAATATCAGTTGTCGGCCCTGGCTGAATCCGGGTTCGAGCCGCTGGCGCGCACCTGCAAATTCATGTTGACGGAAGAAGCGCATCACATGTTCGTTGGCGATACGGGGTTGAGCCGCGTTGTCCGTCGCACGGCGCAGTTGATGAAGCAAAGTCCCAATGAAGACGGGGAAGACGGGGAAGACGTGCGCGCAGCCGGCGGCATTCCGCTGGAGATTATTCAGAAGTACATCAACTTCTGGTTCAGTTATTCCCTCGATCTGTTTGGCGGCGAGATCAGTTCGAACTCCGCCGACTTCTTTGCGGCCGGTTTGAAAGGCCGCTTTAAAGAGCAGGAACAATACACGGATCACATCGCCGCTGAAGGCTCGTTTGTGATGAAGGTAGTCGACGCCGGCAAACTCGTGCGGCGCGAAGTGCCTCTGCGAAATGCTTTGAACGAAGTGCTGCGCACAGAGTATGTGAAGGACTGTGAGAAGGGGTTGGCGCGCTGGAACAAAGCGCTGGCTGATGAAGGAGTCGCTCAACGGATTTACCTGCCCAACATTCGCTTCCATCGTCACGTCGGTGAATACGCCGGTCACAACTTCGACCTGGAAGGTAACCTGATCACGAGCGACGAATTTAAGCAGCGCCAGACGGAATGGCTGCCGACCATCGCGGATCGAGAATACGTGCGTAGCCTGATGCACCCGGTAACTGAGCCCGGCAAGATTGCCAATTGGATCGCGCCACCCGCGTCGGGTATCAAGGGCAAGCCGTTCGACTTTGAATATGTGAGGTTGTAGGGGCAGGGCTTGTCCCTGCCCTGCTCGCCAATTTCGGACATCGGGCAGGGACGAGCCCTGCCCCTACAGATATGCCCACGAATTTTTCAACCGATCTTTCCCGTTACGATCAAAAGCTCGAACTGATCCTGCGCGCTTCCGCGCGGATCTTTGCTGAAAAGAGTTATCACTCGACTTCTATGCGCGACATCTCCCGCGCGACGAAAGTAAGCCTCGCCGGGCTTTATCATTACTGCAAATCAAAAGAAGAATTACTCTTTCTGATCCAGGATCACTGTTTCGGCCGCGTGCTGGAACGTCTCGAAGAACGACTGCGGGGCGAGTCGGATCCGGTGGCGAAGCTGCGCATCTTTGTCGACAATCACCTTTCATTCTTTGCCGCCAACATGGCCGAGATGAAGGTTTTGTCGCACGAGGCTGAGTCGCTCGCCGGTGACCTGCACGAGCATGTCTCTACTCGTAAGCGGCAATACACGCGCACTGCGCGCAAGATACTTTCAGAAGTGCAACAGGCCGCCGCCAGCTCCGGGCGCGCGCCGCGCCGCAATGGCCCGCCGAAGACAAACTCAAAACCCCTCGACCTAACCGCTGCGACTTACGCTTTATTTGGCATGATGAATTGGATCTATAACTGGTACGATCCGCGCGGCAAGTTGTCTGTCAGTCAACTGGTGGATAATATTACCCGGCTGTTCCTGTCAGGTTTTCTTTCACAGGCGGAGCCGGCCGCGGCAGGGAAAGTTTCTGAACAAGCCGAAAAGGTCAGGCTCTGGCGGACTGCGTAACGCAGGAATTAATTCAATGGCAACTCAATCTCAGATGACCCAGACACAGACGGATCTCGTGGACTATCGTGTCGATGCGGGCGTCGCTGTGCTGACCCTCAACGATCCGCCCGCGAACACTTACTCTTACGACATGATGCGGCAGATCGACGCCGGCATCCTCAAAGCCCGGATGGACGAAGGCGTCCAGGTCATCGTGATAACCGGGAGTGGTGAAAAGTTTTTTTGCGCGGGCGCTAATATCAGCATGCTCGCCGACGTCACGCCGGAGTTCAAATATTATTTTTGCTTGCATGCAAACGAAACTCTGAACCGGCTCGAGCAGACGCCAAAGCTCGTGATCGCCGCAATCAACGGCCACTGCGTCGGCGGCGGTTTGGAAGTAGCCATGGCTGCTGACCTGCGCATCGCGCGGCGCAACGCCGGCAAGATGGGTTTGCCGGAAGTTTCGCTCGGCGTGCTGCCCGGCACCGGTGGGACCCAGCGTCTGGCTCGGTTGGTCGGCAAGTCACGCGCGATTGAGTTGATGGCCACGGGAGAGTTGTTTAGTTTCGAAAAGGGACTTGAGCTGGGACTAATCAATCAGATCTACGACGGCGAAACCCCGTTTATGGAACAGGCGATGAACTACGCCCGCCAGTTCACCACCCCGAACAAAGCGACGCGGGCAGTCGGACGCATCAAGCGCGCCGTGCAAACCGGGGCTGAGATTCCTTTCGAATCAGCGCTGGCTCTGGAACGCGAATTACAACAGCAACTGTTCCAGTCCGAAGACGCTAAAGAAGGTTTGGAAGCGTACGTCAACAAGCGCAAGCCGGAGTTCAAAGGAAAATGAGGTCAGAACCACCTGCGGTAGCGGGTGGGCCAAAGAAAGAGGTGAGCCCGCTCGCTACCGCAGGCGGTTCTGACAAGGCTATGGATGACGAACACATCAAAGTCACTGAAGCTGACGGCATCGTAACGATCACGCTTAACCGACCCGATCGCCTTAACGCCTTCGTCGGGCACATGCGGCGCGATCTTGCCGAAGCTCTGGAAGAAGCCGGCAGCGATCCACACATCCGCGTCGTCGTGCTCAAGGGTGAGGGACGAGCGTTCTGTGCCGGCGGCGACGTTCAATTTATGGCTGAGATGCTCGAGCGTCAGGACGCAGAGGAGTTCTCTCGTATTCTGGGCGCGGCCCGTCGAGTGATTCTGGCCATCCGGCAAATGACCAAGCCGGTGATCGCTTCGATCGAAGGGCCGGCCTCGGGCGCCGGTTTCAATCTGGCGCTGGCCTGCGATCTGCGCATTGCCTCACGGACCGCGACGTTCAGCCAATCGTTCGTGAAGATCGGGTTCCATCCGGATTGGGGCGGCACGTATTTTCTGCCGCGCATGGTCACTTCGAATATCGCCTGCGAGCTGTTTTTTCTGGGTGACACGATCGACGCGAACGAGGCTTTCCGGCTGGGCTTGATCAATCGCATCGTCGCCCCGGAAGAATTGGAAGCTGAGACTCAAAAGCTCGCCGAGCGTTTGCGTTCAGGGCCGGCCGTATCGATCGCGGCGGCGAAGCATGCGGTGTATGCCAGCGAGCACGATGGCCTGGAAAAAATGCTGCAGTACGAGGTCGAAGCCCAGGTGCGTTGTTTTGAATCCGAGGATGGGCGCGAAGGCGTGCGTGCTTTTATCGAGAAGCGGCCGCCGCGATTTACGGGACGATAGATTCTTTGGAGTGCGGTAGCAAGCGTAGCGCGACACCGCTTTGAATCCTGTAGAAACCAAAGCGCCGTCGCCGCTCCGCTCTGCCGGCGCACTCCAAATTTTAGCGCTCATGAAACTGGCCAATCGACTAGCTCTAATCACTGGCGGCGGCCGGGGCATCGGCCGCGCTATAGCCTTAGCCTTCGCGAACGAAGGCGCATCAATAGCGGTGGCGGCGCGCACGCGCGCCCAGGTCGAAACTGTGGCGGATGAAATTGCAAACAGGTTCGGCGTTGCGACCCTCGCGATCGAATGTGACGTGGCTAATGCTGAGAGCGTTAACCGCGCGTTCGCGCACACCACAGAAAAATTTGGGCGCGGACCGGACATACTCGTAAACAACGCCGGCATCGCGGAAACCGCGCCCTTCGCGAAAACCGATGAAGCGATGTGGCAGCGCCATCTCGACGTGAATCTAACCGGAACGTTCCGTTGCACGGGCGCCGCTTTGCCTGGAATGATCGAGCGCGGCTGGGGCCGTGTCATTAATATTGCTTCCATTGCGGGCAAGACGGGTGCGCCATACATCTCGGCGTATTCCGCTTCGAAGCACGGCGTGCTGGGCTTGACTCGATCGCTGGCGCTGGAAATCGGAGCCAGCGGCATTACCGTTAACGCTATCTGTCCGGGCTATGTCGATACTGAAATGACTTCAAGAGGCATCGAAAACATCGTGGCCAAGACCGGCAAGTCGGCCGCCGACGCGCTCGCGGCGCTCAAGCGAATGAGCCCGCAGAATCGTTTGGTGACCGCGGAAGAAGTGGCTGCGGTGGCGTTGCTGCTCGCATCAGACGAGGGCGGCGGTATTAATGGCCAGGCAATTAATGTTGATGGAGGGACGGTGCTGTTCTGATGCTGAGTGCGCCGACTTGTCGGCGCTTTCGCTCGAGCACCAACAGGCAAGACGAAGGTCTTTCAGCTTACTTCAATATCGAACCAGGTTTAATAAAATGCGGCGACAAGTCGCCACACTCCAAAATTCATGATCGAAAACTTAGGCAATCTTGAACGCACCCACTCATGCGGTGCTTTACGTAAAGAAGACGTCGGCCGCCGGGTGACATTGATGGGCTGGTGCGCGCGCCGGCGCGACTTTGGCCCGCTCACCTTTATCGACCTGCGCGATCGCGACGGGATCACGCAGATCGTCTGCAACGAAGAGAAAGCTCGGGAAGCTCACGCAAAGGCCAAAGAAGTGCGCGGCGAATATGTGCTCGCCATCACTGGTGAGGTAGTTCTGCGCGATGCCAGCGCCCGCAACCCGAAACTCTCGACCGGAGAGATCGAGGTCCAGGCCACCGAGTTGGTAATCCTGAACGACGCGCGCACGCTCCCGTTCCAACTCGACGCACCAGCGTCTGACGCTCTGGCCAGTGAAGACCTGCGGCTGAAGTATCGTTACCTCGATCTGCGCCGGCCGCAGTTGCAGGCGAATCTGCGCCTGCGCCACCAACTACTGTTGGAAATTAATCGCTACATGGACGAGCAGGGCTTTACGCAGATCGAGACTCCAAACCTGATCAAGTCGACGCCGGAAGGCGCGCGCGACTACATCGTGCCTTCCAGAGTGCAACCGGGCAAATTCTTCGCGCTGCCTCAATCGCCGCAGATATTCAAACAGATTTGCATGATTGCCGGTCTCGATAAGTACTATCAGATCGCGCGCTGCTTTCGTGATGAAGATCTGCGGGCCGATCGGCAGCCTGAGTTTTCCCAGCTCGATATCGAGATGAGCTTTGCTACTCCCGACCAGATTTACACTTTGGTTGAAGGCCTCTTTGCGCGCATCTTCCGGCTGATTGGTGTTGAGTTGCCGACGCCATTCCCGCGCTTCACTTTCGCCGAAGTTATGGAGCGTTTTGGTTCGGACAAACCAGACATGCGCATCGCCGGTATGGAGCTAAAGGATTTGTCGCCCGCGCTGGCCGGGACAACGTTCGCGCCATTTGCCGCGGCGCTCAACGCGCGTGGCCAGGTCAAAGGCTTCGCGGTGCGGAGCGGAGCTGCGTTGTCGCGCAAGACGCTGGATGAGTTGCAGGAGTTTGCGAAGCGTTACGGCGCCGGAGCGTTGGCCTGGATCAAGGTCGGTGATGAACTTTCATCGTCGCTGCTAAAGGTTCTGGGCAGTGAGACGGTGTTTGGTTTGGCCGAATTGGCGGGAGCCACCAAGGGCGATGCGGTCCTGATCGTCGCGGGCAAACCGAGCGTGGTGGCCGCCAGTCTGGGCGCGCTGCGCAACGAAGTCGCGCGCCGCGAAAAGCTCATCCCGGAGGGCGTGTATGCGCCCTTGTGGGTAACAGAATTTCCGATGTTCGAGTTTCATGAAGACGACGGCCGCTTTTACTCAATGCACCATCCGTTCACGTCGCCTTTGGATGAAGATGTGTCCCTTCTGGAACGCGCCGTTGCGGGCGAGACGGAACTGTTCGCGGGATTGCGCGCGAAAGCTTATGACGCAGTCATCAACGGCGTAGAGGTTGCCGGCGGCTCGATTAGAATTCATCGCCGCGATGTGCAAGCCATCATCTTCAAGGCGCTCGGCATGAGTGAAGAAACAGCGCGGGCGCGCTTTGGTTTCTTCCTGGACGCGCTGGCCTTCGGCACGCCACCGCATGGTGGAATCGCTTCGGGCATCGAGCGCACGCTGATGGTGCTCGTGCCCACCGAAAATATTCGCGACGTCATGGCTTTCCCCAAGACTGCTTCCGCGCAGGACTTGATGATCGACGCGCCCGGCGAAGTCGACGAAAAACAGCTGGCTGAGCTGCACCTGAAGATCGTGAAAGAGTCGTAAATCTTTCCGTGTCACATTAGCGCTGCCGCCGATGGGAGTAAAGTTCAACCCGGCTTTCGTCCCGTTAGGGACGAGATATTTATAGACCTCGTTGTTACCATCCGACTGAGCTCCGGGCTGAGCCATCTTTTCTGCCAATCATGATCATTTCCCTCCAGCAAGGTCATGCCAGCCAAATCATCCAGCACGCGCGTGACTGTGCCCCTCACGAATGCTGTGGCCTGGTTGGCGGCACAACGTCGGGACGCGCGCAAACGATTTATCCGCTGCGAAACGTCGCCGCCGATTCTCACGTTACCTACGAAGCGTCTCCGGAAGATCTGTTTGCCGCGCAGCGCTCAATGCGCGAGCGAGGCGAACAGCTCCTGGCTATTTACCATTCACATCCACGCTCTGCCGATCCCAAACCTTCGGACACGGACGTGCGGCTTGCCTACTATCCATCAGCGGTTTACTTTATTGTCGGACTCGGCGGTGAACAGCCCAGCCTGGGCGCCTTTAGTATTTCCGAGAGCAAAGGACGATGGGAACCGGTTGCGTACAACGTCGTCGCCGATGCGAATCACTGAAACCGGAATAGCTGGGCTCTCGTAGAGACTTGAGATGGAGCCAAAACGAACCAAGTACGACACCAATCCACTCGATGGAAAAGTCGCGGAGGGTGCGAAGCAGTCGTTTGAATCGCGTCCGGGGCCGCCGACCGAGGAAATGCGGGGTGGGCCTACTCGTGATATCGCGCGCACTGAGAACGAGTCGGCCCGTGCCCACCCTGAAAGCGAAGCCCCAACGCAACGCATCGATGGCCAGGCCGTGACGTCTTATCCATCCGTGTTCATTCCCCCAAAGGTCAGAACGACGACGGACTACCGGCCGCCGCCCGCCCCTGACATGAACATCTATCAGCCACCCACGGCGCCCCCGGCCAGCGTCTATCAGCCACCACCTCAGCCGGTTTCATTCGCGTACAAGTCACGCACAGTGCAGGGTCTCGGAATTTCCGAGAAGTGGGCAAACCTGCTGCCTTACCTCCCTGGCCATATCGGAGCTGTAGCTGGAGTCGTTGAACTTTTACTCGTGCCGCGCACAGAGGCACGGGCGCGCTTTCATGCGGCCCAGGGATTGGCCCTGCAGGCGGCCATTTTAATTCTGGCGGGAGCGTTTAGTTTTTTGACGATGATCTCCGGGAACCGGTTTGGATCGGGAGTCTTTGGGGCGGCGTCGACTATTTTTCTGATCGTCTCGATGATTCGTGTCTGGAAGGGAAAGCCGCATCACATCGCGCCGCTGGACGAGCTCACCAAATGGTTGGATGAAAAGATCAAGCCTCGCAAGTAAGGATACTGCCCCCCTCGACCAATGAACCATATCGGTGTTCGCATGAACGGAATTGGAGCACTGCGATCGGCGGGAGTTTGCGACGTAGGCTGGCAAGGGTCGAAGCTGATGCTCAAACAAAGGTGATAGGGCCTGAGAGAGAGCCTTCAAAAGACAACATTCGCGGATCACGGCTCTTTGCTCTCGTGGCACTGGGTTTGTTATCAGGCACCGCGAGACGCGTTCCTCGAATCATAGGGTCCGGGTGGCAACGCTTGCGAAAGGTTTTTGAGAAGGAGCAACTAGATGAATCGACCTGTTTCTCGAAGCGCCAATAAGTGGTTGGGCCGGCTGATGGCAATCGCCATCGTAATGACGCCGCTGGCAGCTTTCGCGCAGACAAAGATTGTATATCACGCTAATAAGTACAAGCCCTCGGATGACGTCAAGCTGGGCCGGCAGGCAGCCGCCGAAGCCGAAAAACAGTTCCCACTCCTGCGCGACGCTGAGGTGAACGCCTATGTTGAAAATCTCGGACAGCGTCTGGTAGCCGCGATTCCGCCCGAGTTCCAACATCCCGAGTTCCGTTATTACTTCAAGGTGATCAACGCGCGTGACATCAATGCTTTTGCGCTGCCTGGCGGACCGATGTACGTGAACCGCGGAATGATCGAAGCAGCGCGCACCGAAGGTGAAGTGGCCGGAGTCATGGCGCACGAATTAAGCCACGTCGCCTTGCGGCATGGCACTGCCCAGGCAACCAAGGCCCAGAAGTATCAAACCGGGGCCGCGGTAGCCGGAATTCTCGGCACGATTTTTGGTGGGCCTGGACTTGGGCAGGTGGCACAGGCTCCCTTTGCCCTGACTTTTTTGAAGTATAGTCGCGAGTATGAGACTGAGGCTGACATGCTCGGCGCGCGGATCATGGCGAACGCCGGATACGATCCGAAAGATCTCGCGAACATGTTTCGCACGATTGAAAGTCAGGGCGGCGGTGGCGGCGGCTTCCTGAGCGATCACCCGAGCCCGGCGAATCGGTATGCGCGGATCAATCAGGAAGCCCAGTATCTCCGAATCAGCAATGTAAGCCGGGACAATCGCGAGTTTCTTGCCATCAAGGAACGGCTCCGCGGTTATCCGCGCGCGCAAACAATGGCGGAGATCCAGCGGGGTGGCCGGCGGTCTTCAAATCAGGGTAACGACTATCCAAACGGCGACCGAACTGACTATCCTTCCGCGCCGCGGGGCCGGGTTGAATATCCTTCAACGCGCTTTCGAAGTTACACCGCGCTGGGCTTGGTGCGCCTGAATGTTCCGGATAACTGGCGCGAGATTTCGGAGCAGGGATCGGTGTGGTACACGCCAAGTGGCGGCTACGGATCGGCTAATGGCCAGACCGTTTTCACTCACGGAACCAACGTGGGCCTAGCGCAAACAAACAGCCGCAATCTACAGCAGGCCACCGACGAGTTTCTTAATACGTTGCAGCAAGGCAGCGCGAACCTGCGGGCCCGCACCGGGTATCAGCGCTCTTACATCGGGAACCGCGATGGATTGTCGATTAGTTTGAGCAATACGAACGAAGCGACCGGGCAGCCCGAAGTGGTTAACGTAGTCACGACGCTCCTTCGTAATGGCGAGTTGCTCTACATTATCTCCGTTGCTCCGCAGGGAGATTACAACAACTACCAGAGCACTTTTCAGAATATTCTGCGTTCAGTGCAGTTGAACGACTGAGGGAGGCTAACTTTTGGAGTGCGCTGGCAGAGCGAAGCGTCGACGGCGCTTTAGACACCAAGGCGAGGAGTCCAAAGCGGTGTCGCGCTACGCTTGCCCCCGCATTCCAAACAAAAAGCCAAACGCCCCGCCTTGACACTGCCTTTTCCGCTCCCCATAATCTCTAACTTCGCGCCGGGCCAATTTTGCCCACGTCAGAGTACGGAATAATGGAGATTTTGCATGCCTAATCATAAGTCAGCCGAAAAGCGTGTGCGCCA
>JAWVEM010000278.1:0-9991 GCA_033856735.1 Blastocatellia bacterium | reverse complement strand
GCCGGAAAACTGACTAACGAACAACTGGCTGAAGAATTCGGCGACTGGCATGCCAGCCAGATTCTGTCGAAGACAGGCGTAGCGGTGCGCGGCGTTACCGGTCCGGATGAATGCGCATCGGATCTGGGTGTGGCCGCAGCCGACCGGTTATTTGCCGACGGAGTTCATGCGCCGGCAGACGTTGATTTTCTGATCTTTTGCACGCAGAGTCCTGATTACTTCACCCCCACGACGGCTTGCGTGATGCAGGATCGCCTGGGACTTAGAACCGATTGCGGCGCGATCGATATCAACCAGGGGTGCTCGGGGTATGTCTATGGCCTGGCGCTGGCAAAGAGTCTGGTCGAAGCCGGCACCGCCGAGAATGTTCTGCTGGTCACGGCTGATACCTACACGAAATTTATTAATCGACGCGATCGTTCGCTGCTTACCCTGTTCGGCGATGGCGCGGCGGCAACGCTGATTGGTGCAGTGCCGGCCGAAAGAGAATTGATCGGTCCGTTCGTCTTGGGAACTGACGGGCGGGGAGCAAATCAGATCATGGTTAAGGCCGGGGGCTTGCGCTGTCCTCCTACCGCCGACACCGCGGTTGAGAAAGAAGATGCGGCCGGCAACTGGCGTTCTGACGAGAACCTTTTCATGGACGGCGCTGACGTGTTCGGATTCGCCATGAAGACTGTACCCGAAGCTCTGGGCCGGCTGTTGGACAAGTGTGGACTCGCGCTCGATCAGATCGATTTCATCGTGCCGCACCAGGCGAACAAGTTCATGCTCGAGCGCCTGCGCGCCAAGATGAAAATTCCGGCGGAGAAGTTTTGGATCGACATGGAACTGTGCGGCAATACGGTTTCGTCGACTATTCCGATTGCGCTCGAGAGCGCTCTCGAGCAGCGTCGCATTAAGCAGGGCGACCGGGTGGCGCTGGTTGGTTTTGGCGTCGGCTATTCATGGGGCGCGACGCTGATCGAGATCGTCTGATATGGATCTGCAAAGAATCGCCAGAACAATCTTGCCTGGGAGGGCGGTGACGTCGCTGCGGCGTGCGAAGTGGGCCCGGGAGTGCCGCCGGGTCGCGTCCCTGCCGCCGCTGACCGAAGAAGATTTCAGGGCAATCCTGGCTAACGATCTTAATTTGAATGACGGCGATCTGGTTTACGTTCACAGCGGGATGGACGGATTGAACCTCGCATTTCCTTTCTACCGAATTTTGTTTCTGATCCGGGAAATCATCGGTACTTCGGGTACGGTGTTGTTTCCCACTTATCCGAATCACCGAATTTCTTCTTACGAATACCTGCGACAGGGCGAAGTCTTTGACGTACGCCGGACGCCTTCTTATACGGGGATTTTGACAGAGTTTGCGCGGCGACAACGCGGCGCCGTGCGCAGTTTGCACCCGACGAAATCGGTCTGCGCGATCGGGCCAGCCGCCGCGGACATTACCGCCACCCATCATTTGTCTCCCTATCCGTACGACACGTACAGCCCTTACTATAAATTGATCGAAGGCAGCGGAAAGATTGTCGGACTGGGCGCGACGACGAATTACATTTCGTTCGGTTACTGCGTCGACGACGCCTGGAAGGAAAAGTTTCCCGTGCGCGTTTACCACGACGAAGTTTTCGAGGCGCCGTGTATCGACTACAAAGGAGAGCGGGTGATAGTGCGAACTTATGCTCACGACATGAGCCGCGTGGTGCATCCGGATATGCCGGCTTGGTTTCAGAAATACGTTTCCGCTGAAGCGTGCCGCGACCTTATGGTGCGAGGGATGCGGTTCTTTCGCGCGGACGCTCCGAAACTGTTTGCAGAAATGATGGAGTTGGCGGAGCGAGACATCATCGCTTATCCACGATCAGTCCGAAGTTAACGAACTTGAACGGAGCGCGGACATCCTTGTCCGCCAGCGTGCGCAGCACGCTCGGTCTTAGCCGATCAAATTCAAAACTATTCGCGCTTCGCGCTCAGGCGGACAAGGATGTCCGCGCTCCATCTAGTTGGCAGTTTTGACCTCAAACTCTCCGCTTTGAATCCTCGCCGTGATTTCACTCAACGTAATAAACCTGATGTCTTCCGCTTGCGAAGCCTCGCCGACAAAGCGTTCGATTGCCGCCAGGTCGCGGATGTCTTTCGGGTGGTTTGTGAGCACGACCGGGACTTGAGCCAAGCCGCTGGCACGCGCGCGTTCGCGAATTGAAGCAAGCATCTCTTGCATCAGCGGATAATTCAGACGGCCAGTGTCGGAAACGAAGTGCTTGCGTTTTATGGCCGGCCTGATCAGTTTTTCAAAAGCCAAACCAATGCGCGATGGGCGAGCAGCAGGTGAATCAACTTTGTTCGAAGGAGCACCCGGGCGATTGAGCTGCTCACGCGCGAGCGAGATGTTCTGTCGCGTAACTTCTCGACGCGATCCGTAAAAATGGTTCAAGGGTACGCAGACAATCTCTTCCGGCCTTGCTGAAACCTTCCGCGCATCTTCCAGCCTCGGATAGAACGGCAGGAACGTTTCTTCACAGTCTCGATAATCAAGCTGCAAGGCATCGTTGTCGACAAACACACCGCCGGCAATGCTCACATCGAGCTTAATCCCCAGACTGATTAAAGACTTGAACAGGTGAGCCGAGGGCGCGGCGGCCAGCGCGCCGGCACGAAAGGCGAGGCAGCGATAACTCGGATCGATGGCTTGCAGCAGATTTTCCAGATACGCCTTGCCATTGGCGAGCATCGCGTTGGCATCATCACGGTCGTAATTCAGAATCGACCAATCGCCGTGCAATTGCCATCGGCCGGCTTCATATTGTCCATTCAACCACTGCGGGTGGAGATGCAACTGAATGTCGTGTCCCTGGCGCCAAGCTTCGCGCACCTGCTTATCCCATGAATCAGCCAACGGTTTCAATTCAGGATTCTCTGTTTCGAGTCCTCTGAATCTGAGCTGCTGCATGACATCGGGAAGGACCGTCGTGCGGACGCTGAACTTTGCATAGACTTCCAGCAGCCGGCGCAACGGCGCAAATTGGATCTGCTCAATATCGCCCGAGCCGTCGCCGCGCAGTTCCCAGTCGTGAGTTAAAGCTAGATAGATCGTCGGATGCATATTAGTCAGAACCGCCTGCGGTAGCGGGCGGGCCAATTCTAATGACAGAAGCTTACCAACGTCAGGGATCAGCCCGCCCGCTACCGCAGGCGGCTCTGACTTCGTCAATCGCGTATTGTACTATCACCCGGCGCACCGGCGCAGATCGCGATGCTGCACGATAAATCGATCATCTGTTTTGGCGGCGAGGACTGGTGGTATCACCACCCGCATTCCAAGAACCATCTGATGCGGCGCTTTGCGCGTGCCGGCAACAAAGTCATCTTCGTCAACTCGATCTCGATGGGTCTGGCTTCGGTCAAGAGCAAGGATCTGTTCCCGCGGATCACGCGTAAGCTAAAGAGCTATGCCAAGCTGGCCCGCACGACTGCAGAAGGGATCACGGTAGTTTCGCCCGCAGTGATTCCTTTCTTCGGCAGTCGCGCCGCCACGATCGTCAATCGACGCTTGCTCACGTCGCAGATTGCCGGACTGGCGCGGCGGCGTGGCTTAACCAAACCCATTCTCTGGATCGCAATTCCCACGGCAATCGAGGTTGTCGGCCGGATGAATGAATCGCTGGTCATCTATCACGTCTCAGACAAGTACGACGCGAACACCATTGATCATGCGACCGATCCGGCCTTCATTCGTTCGCTGCATGAACGCGCGATTGAATCGGCGGATTTGATCTTCTATTCCAGTCGCAAGTTGTTAGCCGAGGCGACGCGCGGATTGGAACGTTCGCACCTGCTTGAACAAGCCGTGGACTTCGAGCACTGGGCAAAGATCGGAAAGGGCGAGGTCGCGGTTGCGGCCGAAGTCGAAGAGATTGCTCATCCGCGGATCGGTTATTTCGGCGCCATCGAACCATGGCTAATCGACCAGCAATTGATCAAGCAGGCTGCGGAGGAACGGCCCGGCTGGAACTGGATCTTCATCGGAAACAAATCGCGCGGTTTGGATATTGAAAGCCTGCCGAACGTGCATTTTCTTCCGCCGGTTGCTTACAACGACTTGCCGAATTACGCCGCGGGTTTCGATGTCTGCGTCTTGCCCTGGAATACTGAGGTCCCTTTCACAAGTTACGGTTCGGCAATTAAGGTGCGTGAATATCTCGCTTCAGGCAAACCTGTGGTTATCTCGCCGTTGCCCGAATACGAATCAATGAGCGACGTACTGCGGATCGGCCGGACTCGAGATCAGTTCCTTGAGTTGGTTGATGAAGCCTTGCGCGAAGATGGGGCGGAGTTGGTGAGAGCCCGACAGGATTCCGTGCGAAATGGAACCTGGGACGCGCGGGCGGAATGGGTGAGTGATTTGATTGAAGAAGCCCTGATGAAAAGGAAATAACATTTTGCTGGGAACGCGGACGTCTAGTCCGCACCGCTTACAGCAGGCTAAGATTTTCGCGCTTTGCGCTCAGTGCGGACGGGACGTCCGCGCTCCCAGGAATAAGTATCCGGTCTTAACCAAATTGATCGCCCACGCAACCGCAACACCCACCAACGCGAACAGAAAATAATCCACCGCCAGCACGTAGCGGTATTCAGTGTGTACGATCGATTGCACGCAAAAGAAGTAGACCGGCACGACCGCCAAAATGATTAGCGCCTTTCTCTGCTTTTTGATGATCAGCAGCGCGAGCCCTACCATCGCCAGCGGCAAAATCACCGCAGTCAGGAAGATCTTTTGAATGCCGTGAACCAACAGGCGAGGATAGCGGGTCCAGAGCCAGCGCGCGGGTCCCAGCTCGAAGAGCTTGATTGGGCCGACTTTCACCAAAGGATTTTGGGGATTCGACGCTTCGTTACTGAAGAGGACTTGCACTGGTTGGTTGCTGTTCGCAACGAAAGGAAGTTGAACCAGACTTGTTGGCTGCGCTTCCGCGTTTGTGTTCTCGATCGTTTCGACGATTGTTGACGAATCGACTTTACCGCCGGGTTGTACGACGCTAATCCTCATTCGGCCGCGCTCAATTGAGATTGGGGCAGTGAACACATAGTCATTATTCTTCTTTACATTCACAACGTTCGAAGAGAATTGGTCTCCATATTTCGAGTCATCGCCCACGAGGGTGAGCCGGCCACTGGAAGGCTCGTATGAAACCTTTATCTGCGGAGACAGCCCAACTCCGGAAAAAGATAGCTCACCAGGCGTGCCGGTCCAGACCGGTGCCAGACTGTCGATCCCGCCGAGCGAATGACTGACTGGTGGCTCTACAGAAACCAGCCGCGATCGTTCGAGTCTCAACATCGAGGCCGCACGACGCGCCATCACTCCCGAAAACCAAAGCGGATGCGAACGAATCACCGCGAAGCCGCGCGACAAACGCGCACGCTCGCGCTCGACGCCATCGGGATTGAAAAGAGTGCCATAGTAATCCGGTCGTTGAGACTGTTCCGCTTCCTGCTTCATGACGCCGACGTCTGTATTTGGAATTCCAAACTTTCCCTGCGGGTCGTAATCAGAAATGCCTTCCAGCAAAGTCTGTCCCGCTCCCAACGACAGCGGAATGAAACGATGAAAGACGATCGCGTTTCTGATCGTCAGCGGCAGCACGATCAGCAACGTGCCGAAGACGACCGCCAACGCATAGCGCCACTGGCCCCTCATCAACAGCAGCACCGCGGCGGCGAAGAAGAAGGTCAGAAACATCGCATTGGCCCTGAGCCAACAGGAAACTCCGACCAGCACTCCCGCGATGATAAAAGTGCCCAGCCGTGGTTTGCGAACGGCCCGTGCCAGGCAGTAAACCGCGAGCAAGATTGGAAGCACAGCCAGAGAGTCAGGCAGTAGCAGGACGGAGTTCCACGCGAACTGCGGCGAAAAAGCAGCCAGCATCCCGGCAACGATGGCAGCGCTAAAGGGCAACAATTCTGCGGCTATTAGCAAAATCATGACCGCCGCCAACGAGTCGCAGATGATTTGCACAAACTGTACGGCGGTGTTCGATTCTCCGAAGACTGAAGAGATGCCGGCCATCAAAATTGAATAACCGGGCGGGTGACCGAGGGTGTTTAGATCGCTTAGAGGCGATGAGGAACTCAGAAACGAAGGCACGCCGCCTTGGCGAAGGAGTCCCGCAACTCGCTGGTAATCACCCGTGACTGCGGTCTGTACTTTTCCAACTTCAAGACGTGTATCATGCCAACTGAGAAGGCGAACTCCAAAGGCGAGAAGAAAAATCACGATAGCTAGTACGATAAGAGTTCGGCGAGAGGCCAACCGAGCCGAAGAGTAAGGAGCCGAGGGAATCATCTTGTCTGGTTCGTTCAAACCACTTCTTCGTTTAGAAGGCCGACTTGTCGGCCTGGCGCCGCGGGACAAGTCCCGCGTCTAAACGGGACGACGTTAATATAAGTCATCAGACATAGCCAGTAACGAAACCATGTGTGGCATCGCCGGACTAATAACCCAAAACCCTGAAACGCGTGTCGGCGCGATGCTGGAAGCTATCGAGCATCGCGGGCGGGACGATGAGGGCGTGTGGATATCTGAGCCCATCGAAGCCGACCAGCGAGTCTGCTTTGGCCATCGCCGTTTGTCCATCATTGACACCAGCAGCGCCGGACACCAGCCGATGCTTTCCGACGATGGAACTCTGGTCTTAATCCTCAACGGAGAGATCTATAACTACCGCGAACTGCGGGAGCAACTGACGAGCAAGGGTCATCGCTTTCACACGCAGACAGACACCGAAGTTCTACTCGCGGCATGGGCGGAATGGGGCGAGGATTGCCTGCCGCGCTTGAACGGCATGTTTGCTTTCGGGCTCTGGGACGACCGGGAGCGCACGCTGTTTCTGGTACGAGATCGCGTCGGGATCAAGCCGCTCTATTATGCTCAGCCCGAAAACAAGAGCGGACAAGATGTCCGCGCTCCCGGCTCCATCGTCTTTGCTTCCGAAGTGAAATCGATCCTGGCCGGCGGCTTGATCAAAGCTGAGCTTGATCGCGAGGCGCTGCATCAGTTTCTGACCTTCTTATGGGTTCCCGATCCGAACACGCTGTTTAGTGGAATCAAAACAGTGCCGCCGGGTCATATCGTGACGTGGCGCGACAACAATCTGACCGTGCGCGAGTGGTGGGACATTTCGTTCGACTCGATCGAAGAAGGAAAAAGCGACGCGTGGTGGCAAGAGCAAGTCCTGGAGACCCTCGATCGCGTCACGAAACTCGAGATGGTTGCCGACGTGCCGTTAGGTTCGTTTCTTTCAGGCGGGATTGATTCGTCGTCGATCGTGGCGTTGATGAAGCGGCACAGCAATGGCCGGCGCGTCGGTACGTACACGATCGGCATCGCAGCGGAGGACTTGCGCTATGACATTATTCCCGATGATGTCGAGTGGGCGCGCCGGGTGAATCAACAACTGGACACCGACTATCACGAAATCATGTTGCAGCCCAACGTAGCTGAGCTGCTGCCAAAGCTTGTGTATCACATGGACGAGCCGGCAATCGATATGGCGATTCCCAGTTATCTCGTCTCGCTTGCGGCACGCGAAACGTTGACCGTGATGCTGTCCGGGATGGGCGGCGACGAAGTCTTTGCCGGCTACCCACGGCAGTTGGCGATGAAACTTGCGGGCGCGTTCGATCCGCTGCCGCAGATGCTGCGACGCCCGGTGATGAATGTGTTGGCGCACGCTTTGCCGGGCGGGATGCCGGGCAAGCTGACCGCGGCGCTGCGCAACGCGAAAAAATTTGCGCGCAGTGCGGCGCTGGATTTCGAAAATCGTTACCTGGGTTATGGAACTTACTTTACAGACGAAGTGAAGGCGCGACTCTACACGGATAATGCACGCGAGGCGACGCTGGGGGTTGATGCGTACGCCGCACACCGCCGGTATTTTGCGCGAGCCAAAGGAGCAGCGCCGCTGAACCAACTGCTCTACGTCGATCTTAAAACGTTTCTGCCGTGCTTGAATCTGATGACCACGGACAAGACATCGATGGCCGCGAACCTGGAGGTGCGCGTGCCTTTTCTCAATCAGGAGATGCTGGAACTGACCGCGCGCATGCCGCCGGACTTGAAGCTGCGCGGACTGAAGCGCAAGTACATTTTGAAGCGCGCGGCCGAACAACTCTTGCCGCGTGACGTTGTGTGGCGAAAGAAAGCCGGGTTCGGCGCGCCGATCCGATCGTGGCTGCGCGGCCCGTTGCGGCCGATGGTCGAAGACTTGTTGTCGGAAGAAACGGTGAAACGGCGCGGCCTCTTCCGGCCTGAAGAAGTGCAGCGCGTGATCGATGCAAATCTTTCGGGTCGAGAGGACTATAACCTGCAGGTGTTTCAGTTACTGACGTTGGAGTTGTGGCAACGGGCGTTCATTGATGGGTGAAATTCAACGGCCGAACAACTTGTCGATGAGGTCGTCGCGACTTAAATCGAAATGGACGGCGACTTCGTCCAGTATTCCTGCCAAGGTGCCGATTCGCAGCGGTCATGATTGGGAATGGTAATGTGGTGCTCGCCTCGTGCGGAGGTAGTCAAGCGCATGTGGCTCCCGGTTTGTCGAGTGACCGAATATCCTAATATTTTAAGGACTTTTGTAAGGTGCTCGCCGGAAATATCGCGTGGGAGTCTCATGCCGCGATCACTTCTTCCCTAACAAAGTGAAGCCTAATCACCTTCGGGCCTTGACCTGCTTCGAAGTGGCACCGCACTGCGTCTCGTACCTGCTGACGCAAGGTTTCCAGGTCGTCAGCCTCAGTAAAAATGGAAGCTCCTAATGCTCGAGCGGTATATCCTCCTTCGGGCGCATTCTCAACCATAAAGATCATTTCATCCATGAGAAACCTCCTACAATCGAATAATCCGCGCCCGGCTATCCCGCCGCAAGTCTCCGTTGAGTGCATTGCGCGTGTCCACGATCAGCGGGGCCAACTCAATGATTCGGCGGTAATCGATCTGGCTGTGATTGGTAACGATCAGGACACAGTCCGCCGATTTGATCTCTTCGTCGCTTAACGCAACCGATGACATCGGCTCGCCGCCGCCCTCCGTGTGCGAGTCGTCAAAACGGACTTGGCGCACAAACGGATCGTGATAGCTCACCTCACAGCCCTTGCTGCGCAAACGATCGATGATGGACAGCGCCGGGCTTTCACGCACGTCGTCGATGTCCCGCTTGTAAGCGACACCCAGGAGCAGGATGCGCGACCCCTTCATCGCCTTGCGATCGTCATTCAACCCGTCGGCTACCAGTTGGACCACGTGCTCAGGCATGCGCGAATTTACTTCTTCGGCCAGACTGATGAAGCGCGAATCGAAACCATGCTGCCGAGCTTTCCACGAAAGGTAATGCGGATCGAGCGGAATGCAATGCCCGCCAATGCCTGGGCCTGGATAAAACGGCATGAAGCCGAACGGCTTGGTGGCCGCCGCGCTAATCACTTCCCAGGTGTCGATGTTCAGCGCATAGCAGAGCCGGGCCATTTCGTTTGCCATGCCGATGTTGACGGCGCGAAAAGTATTTTCCAAAAGCTTGGCGGCCTCAGCCACGCGCGCCGAACTGACCGAATGAACGTCGTTCACGATTTGTGAGTACAGTTGCGTTGCCGCCTCAGTCGAATCGTCGGTGACGCCGCCCACGACCTTCGGAATGTTATGAGTTTGAAATTCAGGATTGCCCGGATCGACACGTTCGGGCGAGAAAGCCAGCAGAAAATCTTCGTCTAATTTCAGGCCAGTCGCCGCCAGCATCGGCAACAATACTTCGTCGGTCGTGCCGGGATAAGTTGTCGATTCCAGAATTACCAACTGCCCGCGGCGCAGACGCTGCTTAATCTCTTCCGCCGCCGCCAGGATGAAGGAAACGTCGGGCTCTTTGGTCTTTCGCAGGGGTGTCGGAACGCAAATAATAATCGCATCGCACTCTTTTAGATGATCGAAGTCGATGGTCGCGCGCAGGCG
>JAWVEM010000277.1:0-2838 GCA_033856735.1 Blastocatellia bacterium | reverse complement strand
TGAGCGCCAACATCACGGCCAACACGCCGGCATAAGCAACGTACTCGGTATAGTAGGCCTGGCCGAGATACGGAGCGCGGAACAAGCGCCCATCGCCGCCGCCCATCACGTACGGCGCGACAAACGTCGTCACAAAACTGCGCGGCATCGAGAACGACGAGAAGAAATCATACGTCGCCGTGGTGCGTGGGCTGTTGCGCAGTAACTCGAACGTCGGTACGATCTGCACCGCGGCCAGCAGCACTCCGGCCGCCATAAACGCGAGCGAGGACAGATAGCGTTTGCGCCTTTCCAGATCGGTAAGCGCCATGACGATCGCATAAGCCACGATCAGCATGAGCGCATAAGCGAGCGTTTGCTGATGGCCGGCAAAAGCCTGGAGAGCGATTAAAGCGGCCAACCAAGCGCCGCGCGCGCGACTGCCGTTACTGACATATCGTTCCAGGGCCCAAAGCACCCACGGCAACATCGCCGCCGTGTGAACTATGTTGATGTGACTGATTTGCCCGATAAGAAAACCGCCCGCCTGCCAGATCAGGCTGGTCGCAATGGCGCCGGCGATCGAGGCGCCGGTGCGCCGCGCGAAGAGGTAGGCCCCGCACGCCGCCAGCATGTACGCGGAGATGACCATCAGGTCTGTGGCGACGACCGGAGAGAACACGAGATAGAACCAGTTCAGCGGAAACAGCAGTCCACCCTGGGCCGCGCCCAGCAGCGGCATGCCGCTGAAAATGTAAGGATTCCAGAGCGGCAGATGTCCCGACCGCACCATCTGGGCCGCCGCCACGCGCAGCGGAACGTTGAAAAGCATGCCGTCGTCGGGGCCCAGTACCAGATGATTTCGGAGCGCCGGCAGGAAATAGAAAATCGGCGCGAGGGTCACCGCGAACGCCGCAAGAGAGTCAGTCTTTATCCTCCAGCGAGGGTTGAATGGACGAGTCATTGAGTCAGGCAGCTACCCCTGAGACGAGGCCGGTTGCTCCGCGATGGAACTTGGCGCGACTGCTGAGTTGGGCGCGCTCGCGGCGCGCGAGACTGATTTGTGTTGCACTACTCGGCATCATGAGCGCCCAGATGTTGGCGGCGGTCTCGCGCAAAAGCATCAGCACCGACGAGGTGGTACACATTCCTGCCGGATATTACCACCTCGTTAACGGCGACTTCCAATTCCTCAATCAACATCCTCCGGTGTCGATGATGATGGGCGCCTTGCCCTTGCTCTTCATGCAACCAGGGGAATTGTCTGAGGCAGAGCGGCAAAAGATCCCGCACGATGATGCGTTCGTGTTCATCGTGAGCCAGCGGTTTTGGACCCCGAACGACTCGTTCTATCGGGCTGTCTCTTTCTGGACGCGTGTACCGATGATTGCCTTCACGATGATCTTCGGCATCGTGATCTTTCTCTTCGCCCGGCGGCTTTTCGGAGAACGCGCGGGAGTGATCGCGCTCGCGCTGTTCACGCTCGAGCCGAC
Organism: Blastocatellia bacterium; assembly: GCA_033856735.1. Taxonomy (GTDB): domain Bacteria; phylum Acidobacteriota; class Blastocatellia; order Pyrinomonadales; family Pyrinomonadaceae; genus UBA11740. The sequence continues at coordinate 1,366 of JAWVEM010000277.1, read as the reverse complement.
GGTGCTCGCGCACGGGCCACTGGTTCACACGGACATGACCTCGGCGTTTGCTCTCCTGCTGTTAGCTTACGCCGTCTACGTTTATGTCACGGGTCCTTCCCTGCGTCGCGCGATATACCTTGGCGCCGCGACGGGACTGGCGCCGCTCATGAAATTCTCGATGGTTGCGGTGGCGCCTCTCGCAGTGTTCGGCGTGGCAGCGCTGCTGATCTTTGGGGCGAGGTTAAGACTGACTCGCCGCGCCGCGTTCACCCAGGCCGCCGCGATCGTCTTCGTCTCGCTCCTCGTTATTAATGCCGGGTATTACTTTAACCACCGGTCTTTCACTGAAGCCGACAACCGATGGATCGTCGCGTCGTTTCCCACGCGGGCCAGTCTGTTTCTTTCCAGCGCGCACCTCTTGCGATACATCGTGCCGACCGATTTTTTGTTGGGCACGTACTGGCAAATTTGGCACAGCATGGTGGGCCACGATGGTTCGATCTTTGGCCAGCAGGGCAGGTTCGGTTGGTGGTATTACTTCCCTGCCGCCTTTGCGCTAAAGACCACCATCCCATTTCTGCTGACTTCGATCGCGGCGATCTGCTGGGGACTTTGGCGGATCGTAACGAGACGTGACTGGGCTCCGGCCTTCGTGCTCGTGCCGTTCCTGCTGTTCACGGCGCTCGTCATGGAGAGCACAATCAATATCGGCGTGCGCTTCTATCTGCCGGCTTACCCGTTTCTCTTCATTATGTCCGGGGCTCTTCTGGCCCGAGTCAGCCAGCTCCGCACGCGCAAATTGTTAGGCCCGGCCGTCGTCGCCGTCGTGTTGGGTTGGTGTGCGGTCGAAGTCGTCAGGACTTATCCCAATTACATTCCGTACATGAACGAACTGGCGTACTCGCATCCGCACTGGTGGTACTTGTCCGATTCAAATGTTGAATGGGGAGACTGCATGCCCGAACTCGCGGCGTACCTGCACGCGCGTGGGGAAACGAAAGTGCGCGCGGCGATGTTGGGCGCGTGGCCCCTGGGCCGCTATGGCATCGATTTTGTCGACGCGCTGGAGCCACCCACGCAACAGCCCGAGACGAAGTACACGGCAATCGGCGCCAGCTTTCTCAACGGATCCACCGTCCCACCCGGCCCGCCGGGCAGCGGGCGCGAGACAGAAACACAGCGAGTAAATTTTTTTCAAGGGTACAGACACCGCACACCCGAAGCGATTATCGGGAATTCCATTTACGTCTTTCGTGTGCAATGATGCGCCTTCTGGTTTGGAGTTCAGCCTTCAGGCGGCGAGTGCCTGAGAAGAGCAATTCCGTCTGAAGGCGGGACTCCAAACCATACGCACGCTCGAGCCGGCGCGTCCGCTGGCGACACT
>JAWVEM010000276.1:0-2680 GCA_033856735.1 Blastocatellia bacterium | reverse complement strand
CACAAACGCGATCGCGCACCACGAGGCGCGGAACGCCGCCCGCCAAAACTTCCGCGCCGCAAGCGAACGCCGAAGCGAAGACCGCGGGCGCAACCAAAGTAGCGGACCAAATCAAGAACCTCACCCGGTTCGTTTATTTGCTGGGCGGCGTAGCGAAAGGGATCGAGCAGGTCGACGAGGCCGCGCGAAAGAATGAAGCCTCGCCCACGGCCCTACAACAGAACGCGCAGAACAAAGCGACGGTTAAGACCAGCTTGGAAAATGTCCGCTTAGGCCTGGACCAACTTGAGATTTATTTTCGGAGCACGCCGGGACTCGAGGGTTATTACACGAAGCTGGTTGGGTCAGCATCGGGCGCCGCCACCGCGGAAGACCAAGCCGCCGCAGGTCATGTCGATCAGTCGGGACGAACGCTGCTGGGAGTTGTCAGTCGTTTGACTGACGTGCTACTGGTGATGCGATGAATGCAAAGCTCGTTCGATCCTGACTCTTCTTAGCCGCACAATGCGATCATTTATTGGCGGAACGAACTGCAACCTGTTGATCCCATTTCTTATCAAGCTCGGTACCCTTTTCTAGGAGTTGACGAAAACTCTCGTCCACTACTCGAGTCTTGGTCTGGAGCATTCGATCGATTTCATTAATCGTCGGCATTGCAGAGGGAGAAACGCGGACTTGCCGAACCTTCTTGTGGAAGTGTGTTATGCGCTCGTTGAATTGGTTGAACAGTTTCTCTCGTTCTGTGAGAAAGGATTGATAGCCCGCTTTGAGAGACGTTATCGTATTCAGCTTGTTTGCGATCATTAGTTCGTCATCATCTTGAAACGGAAAGTTCGACTCAATCGACCTTAGTGCTGTGAAGGCGTTTCGTGTCATCCCATCCATCGCATCCAGAAGTCCAAAGATGCCATTGACATCATCGCGCAACGCATCGATAGCTTGCATTCCTCCAACCGCGATTTCCGCTTCGTGTATAGCTTGGCTCGGACTTATTTTTCCTGCGACCAGTCTCCGGCGAAGATTCATAAGAATCGGAGCAGTCAAGGAAACTCTCAATGTATAGCCGAAAAGGATTACAAGATAACCAACGCCAACGGCCAAACCGCTGACCCTCAAATCGGTCACATGTTGAGTCGGTAATCCTAATACTCCCAGCGAGAGAATCAAGGCAAGGCCCCACGAGAAGAAAAGGGCAAAGTAGAGAACATATGAAAATCGGTTCGGTTGAGTGGGAACTACGTAAGCCGTAAAACTCATACCTAGAATCAAGACCATCATCAGTAGCACGAGCGAATAAAACGTCACTAGAGGTCCCAGCAGATACCACGGAAAAATATGGCTTAACCAAATCAGCAACAGAATCGCAGTAGAACGTATTAGTTCAAAAACGGCTTGGGCCCGATTAGTGCCGAAATGATGGTGGCTCCAGTAGAATCTTACTTCCGAATTTGATGATTTTGGAGCCCCAAGAATACTGTAAAGCCACCTGAGACCATCGATCGCAAGCGACTCCACGATGATTAATTTTGCCACATAGTGCCAGTCGATTCCCTCGGCCTTCAACTCACCCGTCAAAAGCCACAACAGACCCACGGTGGCTGCCAAAACTACCCACAGGTTCCAGCCATTACGCGTGTCCTCTGTTTGAATTTCTTCAATCTCATGATCTAGCAGATGTTGAACTTGCTCCACGGAGGGCATACTAGGCTCTTCGTCAACTGCGGAAACTTGGGGAGGTGGGACTGCTTGCGTGCCCATGGTTCACTTCATACGCCACCGAGAACAGACTGTCAACGATAGGTCTATCCTACGGCTGGTTGTCAGCGACGACTTTCATCCAGCGTTCACAGCGAACGAGGGCTTGCTCTCAGTGTCGGTTAAATTACGTCCCAGCTACTCCAACCGATAATTCGGCGCCTCTTTCGTAATCACCACGTCGTGCACGTGCGACTCGCGCAAGCCGGCGGGCGTGATCCGCAGGAAGCGTGTCTTCTCCTGAAATTCGTTGATTGTGCGACAACCGGTATAGCCCATGCCTGAACGCAAGCCGCCCACGAGTTGGGTGACCATCTCCGCGAGCGTGCCGCGATAAGGCACGCGGCCTTCGATTCCCTCGGGCACCAGTTTCGATTCGGATTCGATTTGTTCCTGTGAATAACGATCGCGCGAGCCCTCGCGCATCGCACCAATCGAACCCATGCCGCGATACATCTTGAAGCTCCGGCCCTGGTAAAGAATCACTTCGCCGGGCGCTTCTTCAGTGCCGGCGAAAAGCGATCCGACCATCACTACATCGGCGCCGGCGGCGATGGCTTTGGCCATGTCGCCGGAAAACTTTACCCCGCCATCCGAAATGATCGGGACGCCCGTGCCGCGCGCGGCCTCGACACAGGATTGAATCGCGGAGATCTGCGGCACGCCCGCTCCCGTGACGACGCGCGTCGTGCAAATCGATCCGGGGCCGATGCCTACTTTCACTCCGTCCACGCCGGCCTCGATCAACTCGCGAGCGCCGTCGCCCGTCCCAACGTTGCCGGCGATCAGTTGCGTATCGCGGTGGTTGCGTTTGATCTCGCGCACGGCTTCAATCACCCGCGAGGAATGGCCATGAGCGGTGTCGATGACCAGGCAATCGACGCGGGCCTGCACCAGGGCATCCGCGCGTTCTTTAAAATCGCCC
>JAWVEM010000275.1:0-3278 GCA_033856735.1 Blastocatellia bacterium | reverse complement strand
CGCTTCAGAATGTACTTCGACGTATAGCCGTGCAGCTTGTAACGCGAGGGCAGCGCGGCGGCAAACTCGGCGACACGCGGATCGAGATAAGGCGCGCGCACTTCCAGGCTGACAGCCATGCTGGCGCGATCGACTTTCGTCAGAATGTCTTCGGCCAGGTAAAGCTGCGTGTCCAGGCTCTGCATGCACTCAGTCAAATTGTTCGAGTCGCATTCAGCAAACAAGCGTCGCGCATCGCGATAAATGTCCGGCTCGCTGGCGCGCCTGACGTCCTCAGAAAGGAGCAGATCCTGATCGCTTGGTGTGAACGAGCCAAACCAGACGTGATGCCTGGCGACTTCATCATAATGCGAAGCAGTGATAAATCTCTTCGCCCGATAGTCGAACGAGAGGTTGCTGGTCTTGACCGGCAAGTGGTTTACGACCGGCTCGATCAAGCCGCGACGGAGAAACTTCGGCACACAGTTGTATCCGCGCGCCATGTGATGGCCGAAGTACATGGGATAGCCGGCGAAGATTTCGTCGCCGCCGTCACCGCCCAGCGCCACGGTGACGTGTTTGCGCGTAAAGCGCGACAACAGAAAGGTCGGCACCAGCGAAGGATCGCTAATCGGTTCGTCCATCCACGCGCCGATTTCGCTTACCAGGTTCGCCGCCAGGCTGGCGCTGAACCGCTCTTCGTGGTGATCGGTGCCCAGGAATTTTGCCACGGCCCGAGCGTACTGCGATTCGTCGAACGAGCTCTCGGCGAACGCGATCGAAAACGTCTTGACAGTTTCCGACGACGCGCGCACGGCCAGCGCAGCAACGACGGATGAGTCGATCCCCCCAGAGAGCAGAATGCCCAGCGGTACGTCCGAAACCAGACGCATGCGCACCGAATCCGCCAGTAATTCACGAAGTTGCTCAGCCGCATCAGCGACGCTCGGCACCGGCTGACGCGTCTGATAGCTCAGCTTCCAGTAGCGTTCGACTTTGATCTGCCCATCCTGCAGCGTGAGTGTGTGCGCCGCGGGAAGTTTGCTGATGCCTTCATAAATGGACAGCGGCGCGGGCACGTAATCGTACGAAAGATATTGGCGCAGGGCGTTGAGATTGAGATTGGGCCGCACCGCGGGATGCGCCAACAAAACTTTTGGCTCTGATGCAAACAGCAACGTGCCATCGAACACACCCCAGTAGAGCGGCTTTTCGCCGAAGCGATCGCGAGCAATGAACAGACTCCGGCGTCGCTCGTCCCAGAGCGCGAAAGCGAACATGCCGTTGAGGTGCTGGACCATCTCACGTCCGTATTCTTCGTAAAGATGCGGCAAAATTTCGGTATCTGAAGAGCTGCGAAACCTGTGGCCGCGGGCTTCCAGGTCAGCGCGCAATTCGCGGTAGTTGTAAATTTCGCCGTTGAGGATCACGGCGACATCACGGCTTTCGTTAAAAGTCGGTTGCTCGCCGTTAAGCAGATCGATTATCGCCAGCCGTCGCATGCCCAAAGCGATGCCGTCATCCAGCAGACACCCTTCCGAATCAGGACCGCGATGAATCATGCGGTCGCACATCATGCGCAGCAACTCCTCGCCGCCCTCAGGCGGCGGCGTGCGCGGATCAAGATTGGCCCAACCGGTTATTCCACACATAATCTGTAGCGCAAGTTGTTAACTTGCGGCTTAAGCAAATCGGCAAGTTAACAACTTGCCCCTACTCAAATCCGATTCTCTCCCTGACTGCATAAACCGACTTCGCCTGCGATTCGTGATAGGTGCGAACCTGCATTTCAGCCAGCAGTCCCATCAGGAAAAACTGGATGCCCAGCACCAGCATGACCATGGTCAGCACCGGCAAGGGCGTCTGGACGAAGTCAGCATGATGCGGCCAGTTCGCAAACTTCATTACGAAGGCGAGCACCGCACAGAACAACGAAATGAAGAACGTCAACAAACCGCACCAACCGAAGACATAAAGCGGCTTGGTTTGATAGGAAGCCATGAACTTGATCGTCATCAGATCAAAGATCACTTTTATCGTACGCGACAATCCGTATTTTGATTCGCCCATCGTGCGCGCGTGGTGCTCGACCGGAATTTCCGTGACCCGCGCGCCTGACCAGGACGCGTAGATAGGAATGAAGCGGTGCATCTCGCCGTAGAGATGTACATCGGCGAGCGATTCGCGCCGGTAAGCCTTCAGCGAGCAACCATAGTCGTGCAGAGGCACGCCGCCAATCCACGAAATGATTCGATTCGCGATCATCGAAGGAATTTTGCGCGTAAACAGTTTGTCCTGCCGATTCTTGCGCCAACCCGAAACGACGTCATAGCCTTCGTCGATCTTATCCAGCAACCGGCCAATGTCGGCCGGATCGTTTTGCAGATCGGCATCCATCGGGATCAGCACTTTGCCGCGCGCCGCATCGATGCCCGCCGCCATCGCCGGCGTCTGGCCGTAGTTACGACGCAGCGCAATCACCCGCACCCGCTCATCCTTCGCGGCAATTTCGCGCAACACTGCCAGGCTGCCGTCGGTCGAACCATCGTCGACGTAGATGATCTCAGCTGAACGACCTAGTTGTGCTAGCGCGCGATCCAACTTCTCATGTAGCGGACGCAGGTTGGGCTCTTCGTTCAGCACCGGTAGGAAGATAGAGATGTCGGGTGCGTCAACGCCGGGCGCAGGGACTCGCGCCGGGTGTGGTTTCAAAATCTCTTTTTCGTAAACGCTCATCTGTTTAGAGAGTGTGTCAGAAGCCCGCGCGTAAGCAAGGGCAATGCTTGTATCACTCGACTATGGTCGTCCAACACTTGCGAGTCTGGCCCTCTCTGACGGTCGGGCTTCTGAAACAATCAAATCTTTTTGGCAACGCAAATAATCGACACGCCGAAAGGAAAGTTCATCCTTCGCAGCCACCAACTCTCAGCACCCAGAATGCGGCCCAGCAAGCCATTCAACGCCCCAATCGTAATATTATTTTCGGAAGCCGGACGCAAACCCGTCAGACGCATCAACACTCGTCCGATCAGAATTGGAGCAAAGAAAGTAATGTTCGCATAGCTGGCGCGCTCGATGGTCAATCCCGCTTCTTCAAGCTTTTTTTTCAGTTCCGGTAGAGTGTAACGGCGCCGATGATGGCTGATGTCATCCTGCACTCCCCACAGAAACATGAAAGCCGGTACGAAGAAAACTGCGCGCCCGTCCGGACGAAGTACGCGGCGCATTTCACGCAAGCCGGCAATATCATCATCGAGATGCTCTACGACATCAAGCCCGGTGACCAGATCAAACGAGGC
>JAWVEM010000274.1:0-21137 GCA_033856735.1 Blastocatellia bacterium | reverse complement strand
GCGCGATCCAAATAAACCCGCTCGCTAAGCGGACCCAGGAACTGGGAATGAAAGCATGCGCTATGACTGATCATGGCAACATGTACGGCGCGATCACTTTCTACAACACGATGAAGAAGGAAGGGATCAAGCCGATTATCGGCTGCGAAACTTACGTCGCGACCGGAAGCCGCAAGGATCGCGGTGGTCGCGCAGCGCCTGGCGAAAAGACTAACCATCACCTGATCCTCCTGGCGAAGGATTTTGAAGGCTATCGTAATCTCTCGCGGCTCACCTCTAAGGCTTTCACCGAAGGCTTCTATTACAAACCTCGGATCGATAGGGAACTGCTCGCCCAACACAGCAAAGGCCTGATTGCGCTCTCGGCCTGCCTGTCCGGCGTTCCCTCGGCGTTGCTGGCTAAAGAATGCCCGGATGACGCGGCTGCGGCGGCGCTCGAGTTTCAGGAAATCATGGGCAAGGGAAATTACTTTCTTGAGATTCAGGAACATGGGTTGGAGCCCCAAAACAGGATTCGCAAACCCCTGGTCGAGTTATCGAAGCGCACCGGCATTCCGCTGGTTGCTACCAACGACGCGCATTACCTGATGCCCGACGATGCGCGCGCCCACGACGTGCTGCTGTGCATTGGCTCCGGGAAGACGGTGAACGATCAAAATCGGCTGCGATACGGCACGCCAAACTTCTATGTTCGTTCACCCGACGAGATGTGGCAGATTTTCGGCAACGAATTGCCAGAGGCTTTGGAACGCACGGTCGAGATCGCCGAAAGATGCGATTTGACCTTACCGACCGGCGTGAACTACCTGCCGAACTATCCGATTCCGGCTTCCGACGCGGGATTGACCGCCAACGAATACTTTGAAAAGACCGTTCGCGAAGGTTATCAGACCCGCAAAGCACACGTCTGGGACGGCGAATCAGCCAGAGGGGAACTGACCCACACTTTCGAAGAGTACGAAAAGCGCCTCTGGCATGAGATTGAAGTCATTAAGCGCATGGGATACGCCGGGTATTTCCTAATCGTCTGGGATTTTGTGCGCTACGCCAAGCAACATGGCATTCCAGTGGGGCCGGGGCGAGGCTCATCGGCCGGCTCGCTGGTCGCTTACTGTCTCGGAATTACTGATATCGATCCGTTGAGGTACAACCTCTTCTTTGAGCGCTTCCTGAACCCGGAACGCGTGTCCATGCCGGATATCGACATAGACTTCTGCGTGCGCGGGCGTAGCGAGGTCATCAATCACGTGGCGGATCTGTACGGACGCGATTCAGTCTGCCAGATCGTGACCTTTGGGACCCTGGCCTCGCGCGCCGCTATCAAGGACGTGGGACGGGCGCTGGATATGCCTTATGCCGAGGTCGAGCGCATCTCGAAGATGATTCCGCCCCCAGTCCGCGGCCGGAACGTCAGCATCACGCAGGCAATTGAACAAGTACCTGAACTGCGGAACGCCATGGAGACCAACGATCAGGTCCGGGATGTGATCGACCTCGCCCGGCGACTCGAGGGCTGTGCGCGCCATGTCTCGGTGCATGCCGCCGGCGTGGTTATCACACCTGAACCACTGGAAGAACTAATCCCGATCGCTGTCTCCGCCAAAGACGAAGTCACTACTCAGTACGAGATGTCCGACCTGGAGAAGGTGGGCGTCCTTAAGATGGACTTCCTTGCGCTTAACACGCTTACGATCATAAGCGACTGCTTAAAAAGCATAAAGCGTTCGCTTAGCGAAGACGTTGAATGGTCAAAGGTTTTGCTTAACGATGAGAAGACTATGCAACTGTTTGCTGAAGGGCGCACAGACGCGATATTCCAGTTTGAATCGTCGGGGATGCAGGACATTTGCCGCAAGCTCAAGCCCAAGGGCATTGAAGACCTCTCGGCGCTTAACGCCCTCTATCGGCCGGGTCCCATCGACGGCGGTATGGTCGATGACTTCATTCTGAGGCACCACGGAAAGAAGAGCGTCCGATACATTGTTCCGGAGATGAAAGAGATTCTTGACAGTACCCAGGGAGTAATCGTCTATCAGGAGCAGGCGATGCAGTTGTCGCAGAAGCTCGCCGGCTACACCATGGCCGAGGCGGACAGCCTACGCAAAGCGATGGGCAAGAAAAACCGCGAAGAGATGGCTCTGCAGGAGCAGAAGTTCATCATGGGCGCGGTAGCCCGCGGCATCAAGCGCGACAAGGCCCAGCAGATATTCTCTCTGATGGCGCAGTTCGCCGACTATGGCTTCCCCAAGGCGCATAGTGTGGCTTACGCCTATCTTGCATTTCAGACCGGCTATCTCAAGGCTCATTATGGCGAGCACTTCTATGCCGCGGTCCTCTCAAATGAAATCGACGATACCGCCAAGGTCTTCCGCTATACAAAAGAGATGCGGGGCCAGGGAATCGTTCTGCTGCCGCCGGATGTTAATGAAAGCGACATTGGATTCACGGCGCTTAAGGGCGCGATCCGTTACGGCCTGGCGGCCATCAAAGGCATTGGTTTCAATAGCGTCAGCGCGATCATGAAGGCGCGGCAGGCCGGCCCGTTCAGATCGATTTTCGATTTTACCGAGCGAGTGGAAGAGGGCTCGATCAATAAGCGGGTCCTAGAAGGCCTGGTATGCAGCGGGGCGTTCGATTCTCTGAAGTCAGACGCCAGCACGAGTCATCATTGGCGAGCCCGGCATTTTGCGGCAATCGATATCGCGATGGCGCGTTCAGCCAGGGCGAGGCGCGCGAAGGCCATCGGCCAGAATGATCTTTTTGGCGGCGATGCGGCGCCTGCTCCTGACGATGCGAGCGATTTGCCCGACGCCTCGGCCTGGACAGTTTCGGAAATGTTAGCGGCGGAGAAAAAAGCCGTCGGGTTCTACGTTACGGGGCACCCACTGGAGGCCCACTTCGAGCTCGTCGCGAAACTCGGCGCCGTAACTTCGGCTGAACTCAGTCAACAGGAGACTGGTTCGCGAGCGACAATTGCCGGGCTTATTACCGACCTGCAGCTTCGCACGACTAAGAAGGGCGATCGCTTTGCCATCTTCCGTTTGGAAGATCAGGCGGGATCGGTAAAATGTGTCTTGTGGCCTGAGCCTTTCAGAAGGCAGAGCGCCATGGTCGCCGATGAAGCGACGGTCCTGGTGAATGGCAGAGCCGAGATTAGCGATGACGGTGTTATTACCGTAATCGCCGAAAAGCTCACCGAACTGACTCAGGCCGTCCAACAGAAAGCGAGAGAGATCATAATCGGCTTTCCCCCCGCGACGGAATCAGCGCAGCTTTGCGAGGCCGTCCGGAGCTTGCTCGAACAGGCGAAAGGCGATTGCGACGTTTTTATTGAGGTAGTTTCCGACGGTATGCGGGTGCGTGTCCGCGCGCATCCTTCTTTGAAAGTTCAGGGCAGCGCGGAGATCGAATCGGCGTTGCGTAAACTGGGTTGCGAAGTAAGGTGGGAGGGTTTCGCCGCCCCCAGACAAGCCGCCGTGGCGCGAGGCGCAGCCTAAAACTTTTTATGGCAGACAAATCCGAATCGCATAGCGCGGATTCCACCCCGGCCTTTGAGCGGGTCAAGCTCGCGCGGCACCCAGACCGGCCTTATACGCTCGATTTTATCGAGCGGTTATTCGAAGACTTCACCGAGATTCACGGTGACCGGCGTTACGCAGATGATCCCGCCATCGTGTGTGGCTTTGCCCGTTTTCATGGCATGCCCGTATTGGTCGTCGGACATCAGAAGGGACGCGACACGAAGCAGCGCCAGTTTCGCAATTTCGGAATGCCGAAACCAGAGGGTTATCGCAAGGCGATTCGCGCAATGAAGCTCGCAGAGAAATTCGCACGGCCTATTTTCTGTTTCATTGATACCCCAGGAGCCTATCCGGGCATCGACGCTGAGGAGCGGGGACAGGCTGAGGCAATCGCATACAACCTGCGTGAAATGGCGAAGCTGGTGGTGCCGGTGATCGTCACCGTAATCGGAGAAGGAGGATCCGGCGGGGCGCTGGCGATTGGTGTCGGCGATCAGGTGCTGATGCTCGAAAACTCGATTTACTCGGTTATCTCACCCGAAGGTTGCGCCGCTATTCTCTGGAAAGATTCGAGCCAGGCCGCGCGCGCCGCTGAAGGACTGAAGCTCACTGCCCAGGACTTGCAGCGCGAGGGCATTGTCGACCAGATAATCCCGGAGCCCAAAGGTGGCGCACAGAATTCCCACGACGAGGCGGCTGGGTTTCTTGGTTCAGTGCTTTCTGAGAGGCTGGCCGAATCCGCCACGAACAATATCTCGGATCGGCTCACCCGGCGCTATCAAAAGCTGCGGCAACTTGGTAAGTGGGGAACCGGCGAACCAGCCGGTGACTCCTGAAGCCTCGCGGGACCCGACAGTTTCAAAACGGAACATCGTCATCACTTAGATCAGTTGCCGGCTCAGGGGCTGAATCTCCGGAAGCAGAAGCTCCCCTGGCTGCGGGCGCGCCGGCATCTTCGCCCCTGCCGCCGCCGATGAACTGCATGTCGGTCGCGTGGACTTCCAATGTGTGACGTGGCTTGCCGTCGCGGTCAGTCCATTCCTCCACGCGCAGACGCCCTTCGATGTAAACCGGCCTGCCGCGGGTTAGATATTGCGAGGCAGTTTCAGCCTGGCGGCCCCACAGCGTGACGCGAAACCACGTCGTAAGATCCTGGTTTTCGCCGGTGGTGCGATCCTTCCGCTTTTCGTTGGTGGCTAAACTAAAGCTGCAAACGGGAGTGCCTTGCGGCGTGTAGCGCAACTCCGGATCACGCCCGAGATTACCGACCAAAATAATTTTATTAAACGACATTCTGCGTCTCCGATTGCCTTCGTCCTCGGCGGAGTCAGGAGTTATAGAGCAAGAGCGCAGATACTACTCGGAGCGGTGCGTAGCGTCAAGCACGATAATCTTGCAAGAAAAGCGTTTGCGACGATAGGAACGATACGGCCAAATCTGTTAGACTTTGCGCGTTGTCAACGAAATCCGAAATGGGCTCGACGGTTTATCTGGAAACATTTGGCTGTCAGATGAACGTCGCTGATAGCGAGCGCGCCGACGTGCGTTTGCGCGCGGCCGGCTTCGCTTTGTCCGCGTCTCCTGAAACCGCGGATGTAATCATTTTCAATACGTGTTCGGTGCGTGAACGCGCGGCCCACAAGGTTCTGACACGCATAGGTGAGGTGCGCCGGCAGCGTCTGGGCAGCGAACCGGTCGTGGGAGTCATGGGTTGCGTCGCGCAGTTGGAAGGGAAGACCCTTTTTGATAACAGCCCGTCGGTAAACCTAATCGTCGGCACGCGCGCCACGGACCGCTTGCCCGAGTTGGTGAACCGCGCCCTGGCTGGTGAACGCCGGGTGATCGATCTCGATGAACGCGCGGAGGGTGAAAAATGGGACGTGCCGGCGACGGCTCGCACTTCGAAGCACGTAGCCTTTGTTCCCATCATCGAAGGCTGTAACAAGTTCTGCACTTACTGCATCGTGCCTTTTTCACGTGGACGCGAGAAGAGCCGCGCCGCCGATGACATCATTGCCGAAATTAATGAGCTTCACGATCACGGCTTTCGCGAGATTCACTTGATCGGACAAAACGTGAATAGTTATCGGCCAACAACCGCGGCCGGGCTTGAAAAATTTAAGGGAGCCACACCTTTCAGCCGGCTGTTGCGGGCAGCGGCGGCTACCGGAATGGAAAGAATAAAGTTCGCGACCTCTTTCCCGCGCGACTTTCATCCGGATATTGTGGCGGCCATCGACGAGCACGATAACCTTTGCGAGTGGATTCACTTGCCGGTGCAGTCGGGCAGCGATCGCGTGCTGCGCGCGATGCGCCGCGGGCATACGTCAAATGATTACCTGCAAAGGATCGCGGCGATCAAGAATGCGCGCCGCCCGATGGCCATAACCAGTGATATTATTGTCGGCTTCCCGGGCGAAACGACGGCGGATTTTCGCGAAACGCTAAGACTGGTCGAGCAGGTCGGATATCACGCGCTCTATATCTTCAACTACTCAGAGCGGCGCGGCACGCCGGCGGCCAAGCTCGACGACGACGTCAGCAAGAGCGAGAAGACCGCGCGGTTTCTCGAGCTGGAAGAAACTCAGCACCAGCTTCAGCAAAAGATTTACGAAGGCTATATCGGTCGCGAAATCAAAGTCCTGGTTGAGCGCCCCAGTTCAAAGTCAGACCAGGACATGAGTGGACATTCGACCTGCCACAAGGTAGTAAATTTCCCGGGTGCTTCATCCTCCCCCGGCGATGTGGTAACGGTCCGTGTGACCGAGGCCAAACCAAATAGTCTCTATGGCCAGGTAATGCCGGCATCCTCAGTCTCACAGGATTGTGTACAATAGCGGGGAATAGAAAATGGAAATAGAGGTCAAGATTCGGGCGCTGATGATGGATCCCAATAGTGGCACGCCGATAATTATTCTCAAGGACGTCAATAGCGAAACGATGCTGCCGATTTGGGTAGGAGCATACGAAGCAAACGCCATAGCGCTGGAGATTGAAAAAATTGCTCCGCCTCGGCCCATGACTCATGATCTGCTGCGCAATCTGATCGTAGAACTTGGATTAAGAGTTGAGCGCGTCGTGGTTACTTCTTTACGCGACAACACTTTCTATGCAGTAATTGAGCTGACCGGAGAAGATGGCGAGCCAATGAGGCTCGATTCGCGTCCCTCTGATGCGATTGCCCTGGCGCTGCGGGCAGATTGTCCGATCTTCGTGGATGCGGATGTGATTCAGGCGTCGCGCAACTCGGTCGCAACTGAGGACGAGGGCGAAATCGAAGTCGACTCCGCGGAAGAAGATTGGCCCGATGTGATCGGCGACGCCAGCGACTTGCCAATGTGAGGTTACTGCTTTCACCAGCGAGGCAAACAAGTCCAAGTGATAATTGCAATCACTAATCAGAAAGGCGGAGTAGGCAAGACTACTACCGCGATCAACCTCGCCGCGGCTTTTGCGCGCCGCGGCACCAGGACGTTGCTTTTGGATCTCGATCCGCAGGCGAATAGTTCCATCTCGTTTCTTGATCCGCTGGCGATCGACCGCTCGGCTTACGAATTAATGATGGACGGACAGGCAACTGACGAATTGCCCATCTACAAGACTCCGGTCGAAAACCTGGACATTATTCCGGCCAGGATTAGTCTGGCTAAGCTGGAGTCAAAACTCGTGGGCGACTTTGATGCGCCGTTCCGCTTGAAGGACCGCATCGAGCCTTTGAAAAAAACCTACAAGGTGATTGTGATCGACACGCCGCCGACGCTTGGCTTAATTACAGTGAACGCCCTGGTGGCTTCCACTCACGTACTGATTCCAATCCAATCGTCTTATTTTGCTCTTGAAGGAACCGACGATTTACTGGAGACGATCGAGAAAGTGAAAGCGCGCCCGAATCCGAAGCTGGAAATGGTCGGAGTCGTAGTAACCCTGCACGACAAGCGGACGACGCTGGGCAAGGAGGTCTACGAACAAATTCGCCGCGTCTTTGGGCCGAAGCTCTTTGATACGGTAATCACCAAGAGCGTGCGATTGGAAGAATCGCCGGCTTACAAGGAATCTATTTTTACGTTCGCGCCGCAATCTTCGGGCGCGGTTGAGTACGAAAAACTTTGCAATGAGGTGATGAGTCGTGTCTAGTAGAAGAGGGTTGCCCACCGGTCTTAGCATGCGCCACGACGCGCACTACGTCGAGGAATTGACGCAGTCCAACACTACTGTTCATGTTGGGCGTCTGGTTCCGATCGACAAAATCGATCCCAACCCGGATCAGCCGCGCACGGACATTGGTGATCTCACCGAACTCACCGCGTCGATCAGCGAAAAGGGCGTGCTCGAGCCGCTCCTGGTCAAGCCGACCATGGGTCGTTGGATGATTATCGCCGGCGAACGTCGCTGGCGCGCGGCCACTGCGGCCGGCCTGACGGAGGTTCCCTGCATTGAGATGGACGTCGATGAGAGCGCTGTTGCCGAGATCGCGCTTATCGAAAACATGCAGCGCAAGGACCTGACGCCGTGGGAAGAGGCGGATGGTTTGCGCGCCCTTTGCGAACGTTTTGGCTACACGCATGAGGACGTCGCCCGCAAAGTCGGCAAGAGCCGCAGCACCGTCACCGAGGCCCTATCTATCGCTTCAATCCCTAAAGAGATCCGCGAGATTTGCCGCTCGTCGGAGATTACTTCGAAATCGCTGCTGCTGCAGATCGTTCGTCAACCCGACGACGAATCAATGCGCACGATGGCCGAGCAGATCGCGTCTGAAGGCCTGACCCGCGACGGCGCGCGCAAGGCCCGGCGCGCGTTCGTCGATCCTACAGGAGCATCTGAACCTTACGTCTATCGCTTTGAAGCTCCGGGAAGGGAATTCAAGGTTGAGGTGAAGTTTAAGAAAGCGAACATCTCAGCTGAAGAACTCTTCGACGCTCTCAACGCCGCCGCTCAAAACATCGACGAAGCATGCTGATCTGGTGGTGGTTTTAGTTTGTCACCAGCGCCACGAGCCGGATATTCCGCGTCGAGCTTTCGCTGACAGGCGCTTCTGCTGAGATCAGGTGAGCATTCTCCAAACAACCAACTCTCAGATCTCTGACGTCATTGCACGTGGCGGCGTCATTGCCTATCGAACCGACACGTTCTACGGCTTGGGTGCGGATCCTTTCAATCGCGACGCGGTCCAAAAAATCAAGCAGCTAAAAGGCAGAGACGACCACAAGGCAATCCTGATTATCATTAGCGATCGCCAGGACCTCTCGCGCTTTATCGCCGAGCCCACCCCGCAATTCAATTTGTTAGCTGAAGCATTTTGGCCGGGTCCATTAACACTGATTGGTCCGGCGGCGGCGGATGTTCCGGATGAAATCACTGCGGGCACAAAGTCGATCGGCGTGCGCCTGCCTAACGATGAGAATTTGCGCGGTCTGGTTCGGGCTTGCGGCGGGGCGTTGACTGCGACGAGCGCTAATCCGTCGAACCAGCCGCCCGCTACATCTGCGCAGGAAGTTTTCCGTTACCTTGGTGAGGCAATCGATCTGATTGTTGACGGCGGCGAGGTAACAACCGATCAGCCTTCAACAGTGGTGGACGTTTCCGATGTGGGGCCAAAGCTGATTCGCGAAGGCGCCATCGCCTGGTTGGATATTCAGGCCGCCCTGGCAAGCAGTTAATCTCTTTTTCTTAGCACGCCGAAGAACGATCCACGAAAGCTACCGCTGCACCGTTAGATCTCTCACAAATCCCCAATCGCCGCTGGCATTGACGTGAATATTGCCGACGGTCTTTTTTGCAATCACCATGTTCGCCTGGTACCACAACGGAAAGACCGGGACATCGCGGGCGATGATCTCTTGTGCTTTGGCGTATAAAGGCGCGGCTTTCGCATGGTCGTAGGTATTGGCGGCCTCTTCAAGAATCTTATCCAACTCGGGATTGCTGTAGCGGCTGCGATTGCGCGCGGGCCGCGTTTGCGTAGGAATTTCAGAGGTCGCGAACAGGTCGTGATAGAAGATCGGATCCTGATTGCCGCCGACCCATTGACCATAGGTCATCTGAAACTGGCCGTAACGCAGTTGGTCGAGCATCGTAGTGAACTCGGAAGTTTCGATCGTGACCGGTACGCCGACGTTCTTCAAATAGTTCTGAATGACTCCCGCATACTGGCGCGCCGCGGCGCTGCTGCCGGAAACTCTAAATAGCAGAGGCTTCGCCCAACGCATCTGCGGCCCGTCCCCATCGGGATCGCGAAAGCCCGCTTCGTCGAGCAGCTGCTTTGCTTTGTTCGGATCGAATTGGTAAGCCTGAGGCTTCGCGTAGGCCCAGGATGCTTCGGGCAAAATCGAATGAGCAATAGCGCCCTGACCCAGCACGAGATCGCGGATCATGCTTTCGCGATCGATGGCGTAGGCGATGGCTTGTCTTACCTTGACGTTGTCCAGCGGCGCCTCGGTCGTATTAAACGTAAGCAGGTTCAGGTTCGATCCGACAAACTGGTGTACGGACAAATTCGGATTTTGGCCGAGCGCTTTGATCGCGTCAGGAGAGAGGCTGGTAGCCAGCGGCGCGATATCGACGCGCCCGCTTTGCAGTTCGGCCTGCATGGTATTTGATTCGCTGATTGACCGCGCGCGCAACGCCGGGATTTGCGGAGCACCGTCGTAGTAGGTTTGATTCGCTTCGAGGTCTACCACCTGTTGCACCTGATCGTAGCTTTTGAATTTGAACGGTCCGGTGCCGAGCGGATGTGTCTTCTGTGATTCGTAGCTGTCTTTCGGAATAATCGGGATGGGAACCAGGTTGGGCAGCAGTCCGGTCCATTGCTTGTTGAGACGAATGATCAGGGTGCGCGCGTCTGGTGCTTCCACGCTCTTCACATAGGCGGTGCGACTCGCGCCCGCGCCTTCAAAAAAACTGGCAGCCTTGGCAAAGTTTGAACTCAGCACCGTGTCGAGAGTGTACTTCGCATCGGCTGAACTGAACGGCCGCCCGTCATGAAAAGTCACGCCGTCGCGCAGTGTGAACGTGAAGGCCAGGCCATCTTCCGAGCGCTGAATGTTCGAAGCCAACTCCGGAACGTAGTCAAACTTCTCATCCTTTTTGACCAGTGAATTGAACATCAACGTGCGCACGCGTTCGCTGGCCGCGTCGACCGACGGCGACCCAATGGGATCGATGGTCTTGATGTTATCTGAGAGTGCGACCACAAAGACATTGCTTTGAGAGCGCTTGCAAGCGGACGGCAAAATAATAGCTGTCAGCACCAACAGACTTAGACCAAAGCATTTTAGGAAGCGCATCCTTGACGGGCAATGTGCTCTTCGTCCTCGGTTATTGCACATTGGATTCTCCGGGATAACGATATTGAAGTGTCTCATTCAGTTTTCGTATTTCATCTGCCAACTGCTTGTACTTGTCCATCTCCAGCGGGGGCGGCGGTTTCACCAAAGCTTTGGTAGCGGCGACGCGCTTGAGGGAGGTCTGAATGCGTTTCTCGCTGATCGAACCTTTGCGTGCAGCCTCTAATAAAGCGCGATAGCCACGGCGAATAGTCTCGGGCGTCGCGCAAATCAGCAACATGTCCTCGCCCGCCAGAAAAGCCTTCACAGCGGCGTCCTCGATTTCGCAATGCTTGGCGATTGCTCCCATCTCCAAGTCGTCGGTCACCACCAGGTGCTTATAGCCAAGCTCCTGACGCAAAAGTTTCGTGACGATGCTGGGGCTAATCGATGCCGGCTCGAGCAATCCGCCGGTAGTCCCTTTTGCAATATCGATGTTGGGAAAGCCCCCGTGGCTCACCATCACCACGCGAACTCGATCGTCGGCCCGCTGAAACAATTCGATGTAAGGAGCGAGATCCTGTGCGAGTAGATCGTCGTGGGAGAGGGGCACCAGAGGCATCTCGATATGCGAATCGATGTCTCCTGCACCGATGCCGGGAAAATGCTTCAAACAACCGAGGCAACCGGTGGCCTGCAGGCCGCGCATGTACACGGTCGTATATCCCAGGACTTCTCCGGGAGAACGGCCGAACGAACGCGAATAGAGACCATTGGTTAGTTGGCTGCGCTCCTGGGTGATGATCGACATGACGGGCGCGAAATTAATATCCAGCCCGAGCATCCGCAGGACTTCACCAGTGACGCGCCCCAGGGTCCGCACGCCGGACAGGTCACCATGCTGGCGCAGCGCGCGAGCGGAAGGCATTGGCTCAAAGATGTCGCGCAGACGATCGACCAGACCGCCTTCCTGATCGATGCCGCACAGCGGCGCGACCGGGAGCATCGCTCGCGCCCCATCAAGTAGCTGGCGCACTTGACCCGCGTCTTCAACGTTGCGCCCGAAGAGGATGATGCCGCCGGGCTGGATCTCTTCGATCAGTGTCCGTGCTTCCTCGTCCAGTTCAGTGCCTGGAAGACCGATAAAAAAGAATTGACCTATCTGCTGTTCAAGCGGCAGCGAGTAAAGTTGATCTAATGGCATTGATTATCATGACAGGTTTCTGAATGAAATGACGCCTGCTAGCTTACGACACCAAACGATGCCGATTCAACTAGGAACGAGTTTTTCTCCCTTTGCCTTTACGAGAAGCGACGGGGATGAGGGTGTGCGAGAGCAATCGATTTCTCTTATTCGTGCTCCGTGGGCGGCGAGTGGCAGGCAAAGACAAAAAGATCAATTGGTGCGATTGTGGGTAAGCCCTCACGCTAACCCTCTCTCAGTGGAAGACGGGACTGAGTTAGAATGTCTGGTCTATGAAAGCGATGATTCTGGCCGCTGGATTCGGAGAGCGGCTTTGGCCATTGACCTGCGACCGCACCAAGCCCGCGCTACCGGTTCTCGGCAAGCCGCTGGTCGGTTATGTGGCGGAGTACCTGGCGAAATATGGAATCGAAGATGTGATAGTGAACCTTCATCACCAGCCGGATTCCGTGCGTCAGGCGCTCGGTGATGGAAGCGATTTCGGGGTGAGGTTGGAGTACGTTCACGAGCCCGTAATTCTGGGGACCAGCGGCGCGTTGGATAATGCGCGCCGGCTTTTGCAGGATGACACCTTCGTGGTGGTGAACGGAAAGCTGATCACAGATCTCGATCTAAGGGCGGCGCTGGAAACTCACCGGCAGACCAAGGCGCTGGCCACCCTGGTTCTGCTTCGCAATCCGAAATACGAGCGTTTCAGCGTAGTCGAGACGCTGGATGGGCTGGTCAGTAACTTTGGCGGCATGCCGCCGCCAGCCCCTGTTCCGGATGCGGAGCCGCCGCTGATGTTTACGGGCATCCACATTCTCGAGCCGCGAATTTTCGACTACATTCCACCCGGCGTGTTTTCGGATTCAGTTACCAACGTCTATCTGCCGGCCATTGCAAAGGGTGAGCGAATTGCAGCACACGTCGCCGAGGGGATGTGGTACGAGCTGTCGACGCTGAATCGCTATCTCGATATTAGCCTCGCGCTCTTAAGACAGCGGGGAATGGATCTTTACTCGGGCCGCAATCCTTCGATCGACAAAGCGGCCGACGTACAGCACGCCGTTCTGTGGGACGACGTGAACATAGAAAGAGGAGCGCACGTCAGGCGGGCGGTCCTGGGCGATGGCGTGCGCATTCGCAGCGGCGAACGGATCGAAGATGCCGTGGTCGTGCGCGCTGAACTGGTTTCCGGAATGACCCCGCCGCCAAAGGCCCTCAAGGGTCTTGTGGACGGGGACAACTTTGTCGTCCAGTTATCGCAATGATAAGATTCGCTGATTCAGCCGTCATCGATCAAAGCCGCGCGGTGAGAAAAAAGGTGAACGTTAAGACCGCTTTTCAGAAGCGCCCCGCTGTATGAGTTCAGCCATTCAAATGAGCCCTAAAGCATTCACGACCAGCGCTCGCGATCGCCTGGTGAGTTACCTGGCCGAGCGCAAGACTGGGCGGGAAGCAGAAATTGTGGCGCTGACGCCCGACGCTTCGACGCGTGAATATTTTCGCATTCCCTGGGATCGCGGGACCGCAGTCGCCGCGGTTTATCCCGAGCCGTTCGATCCCGACGTGCATCCTTACCTGGATATTACGAAGCTTTTCATTGAGTGCCGGCTGCCCGTGCCCAGGGTTCATGACGCAAACGGAACGGTCGGAATTATCGTGCAGGAAGATTTGGGCGACCGCCAGTTGTACCAGGTATTCGAAACTGCGTCTGCTGAAGAGTCCGAGACATTGCTGGAGCAGGCGATCGAGATCATCGCGCAAATTCAGGCCGCCACGCCCAAGGCCTTCGAGCGCGATTCCATTTCCAGCAGGCTTGCGTTTGACGAGCCCAAGCTCGCATGGGAGTTGAATTTCTTTCTTGAACATTACTTTGGCAGTCTGCGCGCCGAGACATTGCAGCGTGCCGAAGCCGCCGAACTGAAGGTCGAATTGAATGATATCGCCGCTGAGTTATCGGCGTGCCGGCGCGTGCTTTGCCATCGGGACTATCATTCAGCGAATTTGCTGGTCGACCGGCAAGGTCAGATACGAATCGTGGATCACCAGGATGCTCGCATGGGGCCGGCCAGCTATGATCTGGTGTCGCTGCTGATGGACCGGCAACCCGAGCCGCCTTCGCTGGCGGAAGTCCGGGGGCATCGTTTGTTTCTGCTTGAAGAGAGGCGGCGTCTCGGCCTCGAGGCTATCGACCCCGACGATTTCGTGAAAGAGTTTCGCCTAATGACGATCCAGCGCGGACTAAAAGCGATCGGCACTTTCTCCTATCAAAGCGCTGTGTGTGGGCGCGGCGCTTTTTACGAGAAACATATTCAGCCAACTTTCCAAATAGTCTTGCAGGCCGCCGACTGGCTGGAACGATTTCCGGTTTTACGGCGAATGATTAATGAAAGAATTGGGCAGTAAGTGGCACAGACTTCAGTCTGTGATTGGATCGTCGTAATCACAGACTGGAGTCTGTGCCACATTTCTTCGAATACTTAAAATGCAAACTTACATAAAAGATCTTTCCCAGCACATCGGCGAAGAAGTGACTCTGAAGGGCTGGCTTTATAACCTGCGTTCGAGTGGCAAACTGCTGTTCCCGCAACTGCGCGACGGCACCGGGATTGTGCAGGGCGTCGTGGTGAAGAGCTCGGTGCGGCCCGAACTCTGGGACGCACTAAAGCCTCTGGGCCAGGAGTCCGCGCTGATTGTGACCGGGCGCGTGCGCGAAGACAGTCGCGCGCCGGGCGGAGTTGAAATCGACGTCACCGACGCTCAGGTCATTCAAAACGCGCACGATTTTCCCATCACGCCTAAAGAGCACGGTCCAGAGTTCCTGCTGGACAATCGCCATCTATGGCTGCGCTCGAAGAAGCAGCACGCGATTCTGAAGGTGCGCCACACAGTCGTGAAAGCCGTGCGTGACTTTCTCGACAACGACGGCTTCACTCTGGCGGACACGCCGATCTTTACGCCGGCGGCTTGTGAAGGAACGACTACGCTGTTCGAGGTAGATTATTTCGGTGATGAGAAAGCTTACCTGACTCAGTCCGGACAGCTTTATAACGAAGCGACCGCCGCAGCTTTTGGCAAAGTCTATTGTTTTGGCCCTACGTTTAGGGCTGAAAAATCGAAAACCCGCAGGCATCTGACCGAGTTCTGGATGGTCGAGCCAGAGATGGCTTATGCCACGCTCGACGATGCGATGAACCTGGCGGAAAGGTTTCTCACCTACATCGCTGCAAGAGTCTTGGAAGAGCGTGCGGAGGAATTGAAAACGCTCGAGCGTGACCGGTCAAAGCTGGAAGCGATCGTGCCCCCGTTTCCGCGAATGCACTATGACGACGCGGTAAAAATGTTGCACGAGGGATTTGAAAAAGGTGAGTTGGAAAACAAATTTGAGTGGGGCGGCGACCTCGGCGCGCCGGATGAGAGTTATATCTCCGGCAAATTCGACAAGCCCGTGATGGTCCATCATTACCCGGCGGCGGTGAAAGCTTTCTACATGAAGCGCGATCCAGAGCGTGAAGAGATCGCTCTCGGCGTCGACGTGCTGGCGCCTGAGGGTTATGGCGAAGTGATTGGGGGCGGGGAACGCTCAACCTCGCTCGAATTTCTCCAGCAACAAATCGCCGCGCACGGCCTGCCGCAGGAAGCCTTTGAATGGTATCTGGATCTGCGTCGCTATGGCAGTGTCCCGCACGCCGGGTTCGGTATGGGCATCGAGCGTTGCACGGCGTGGATGTGCGGGATTGAACATGTGCGCGAGACGATACCGTTTCCCAGGATGCTGTACCGGCTGAAGCCTTAAACTCAGATCATGAAAAGGCTATTGATTCTCGCCCTCGCTTTGATGCTCTGGGCCAACTGTGCCCGTCATTCGACCCACCAAGCTAGTAATGTTGGTATAAGTCAGAACGCCTCGACACGTGAGAGCCCAAAGCCGACTTTGACGAATGACATCGATAATGACGCGAAGGAACCTGAGAAGAAGCAAGATGTGCCCCCCGAGTTTAGTAAGATCGATTTCAAGAATTTCTCGTATCCGATGAGCGTTGACCTTGAAATCACGGCGGACTTTAGAAGGAGAAGCGTCAGCCTTAAAGAAGGAAGTTACGAATATGATGATCGTCGAGGTTTCGGCGGCGCGAGATACGAACTCGACAACGTCGATTATGTTGACCTGACTGGCGATGGACAAAAGGAAGCCGTTGTTCAGCTCTCTCAGTTGATTTGTGGAGGGTCGTGCGACGGCGGGTCGGACTTCTTTTACTTTTATTCGATTGCCGACGGCAAACCAAGGCTGTTATCCCGACTTGAAACAGGGAGCGCCGGATACGACTGCGGATTGAAATCATTCATTCTGAAGAAACAAGTGCTTTGGGTAGAAACCTTCAGAGCTTGTCGATTCAATGGAGTAGAATTTCGACCTGTTAACAACGATCCCAACGAGACGGGAGGTAAGTTCCTGACGAACCGATTCACTCGATTCGTCTTGCGATTCAATGGGAATAGATTCGTTCTGAGTCAGCGGACAGTCTTTCCATGCCCTGAAGAAGATCGTCGAAGTTATCAGCCAAAGATAGAGATCAGCGATGAGTAACGACCCTCAAGAGAAACTACGAACCGAATTCAACGAATGGGCCCGCGCCGGCAAGGGCGAGAGCATGGAGCGAGGCCACGGGCCTATCGGCAAGCAGGCGCTGCAACTGATGCGAGTGCCGGCTGATGCGCGAGTGCTTGATGTCGGCTGTGGATCAGGATGGGCGACGCGCTTGCTCGCCGGCTATGCGATTAATGGCCAGGTGACGGGCATTGATATCTCGGACGAAATGATTCGCTTGGCGCGTGAGTCGTCGGGCTCGTTTCCTAACACCGACTTCGAAGTGGCCAGCGCCGAACGCTTGCCGTTCTCCGATAGCGAATTCACGCATGCCTTCTCGATGGAATCGCTCTACTACTACGAAAATATTCATGAGGCCGTCACGGAGATTCATCGAGTCCTGCGGCCGGGCGGATTGTTCGTCGCGGTGGTCGACCTTTATTGGGAGAGCGAGGCCACGCATCAGTGGATTGATACGTTGAAGGTCCCGGTAGAACTGCTCAGCGTTGAAGACTACCGCACCCTATTTACCGACGCCGGCTTCATAAGCATTCGCGATCAGAGGCTGTTCGATCCTACTCCGATCCCGGAAAACTACACCAGCGGATCATTCAAAAGCCGCAAAGATTTTGAAGAATACCGGCGCGCAGGCTCTCTAATGGTGAGCGGCGAAGTCGGATAAAGCGGTACGCGCATCCGGCGCGTGAGTCACCGCAGTTGGTCGCGCGGCTCATACTGCCGGGAACGCGGACGTCCCATCCGCAACCGGAACTACTCGAGGTCGCAAAGTTGATCGAATCCCAGGAACGAATCGTCACCATCTTTGGCGGATCAAAATGCCGCGAAGGCGATCCGGAATATGCCCAGGCGTTACGTGTCGGAGAATTGCTCGCAGACTCAGGCTTCACGATTTGCACCGGCGGATACGCGGGCGTGATGGAAGCGGCCAGTCGTGGCGCGCACGAGCGTGGTGGGCGCGTGCTCGGAATCACGATGAATCAGTTCAAAGCAGAACCGAATCGTTATCTGACTGAGAAGGTTCCTTCCGAACATTTCTATGAACGCCTGCAGAGACTGATTACGCAGTCGGTTGGCTACATCGCTTTGCGCGGCGGTATGGGCACTGTGACGGAAATCTCTCTGGTGTGGAATAAATTGCAAACGCGCGTGCTCGATCCACGGCCATTAGTGCTGCTTGGTGATTGCTGGCCGCCGGTGGTCAAAGCCTGGCAAAGCCATCTCGTGGTTAGCGACAGCGAGGTTCAGACTTTGGACTTCGCCGCCACACCGGAAGCAGCCGTGGCCATCATTAAAGAAAAGTCAGCGGGCATTAAAGAAAAGTCAGCGGGCGTTTAGTTTAGGAAAACGAATCCACAGATTACGCAGATTTCACAGATTCAAGAAGGAGGGGCAGCGAGACGGACCAGGTTTAGTTTTCGGTCAACGAGCGTTCCTTTCCGTGTCCAGTCTGTGTAATCTGTGAAATCTGCGGATGATTTCTTATGAAGCGTTGTCCAAAATGCAATCGCAAGTATGAAGACGACACGCTGAAGTTCTGTCTCGAAGATGGAACTGCGCTCGCGGTCGCTGGTTTAGCCACGCGTGACGATAACCCTCCAGCGACCGAGATCATGCCGCGCGGCGGGCCGACGCTAAAGTCTTCGGCCGAGCCGACGATTCCGTCATACGCGAATGCCGAAAGCTTTCGCCCGTCACAGAGCGCGCCGCGCCAGACGAATCCGTTGTTAACCGCCGGCGTGGTGGCGATTGTCTTGCTGTTGCTGGCGCTGGTTGCGATCGCCGGCTTCTTTGTTTTCAAACAATCCGCAGGAGACAATTCGGCGAAAACTAATCCCACCAGCGGCCCGTCAGTTAAGGAGACCGCCACCACTAATAACTCCGAGATCACTACAACTGAATCCCAAACCAGCACGCCCTTGAAAATCACGCCGAGTTCTTCATCGGTGCGCCTGGCCGTGCAATCCAACACCTACTATCCAGCCAATGCGATTGACGGCAAACGCAGCACGGCGTGGATCGAAGGAGTGGACGGCCCGGGCCTGGGCGAATGGATTCGCTTTGATTTCGATCGCGAGATCAATCTGCATCGCATACTGATCCAGCCCGGCTATTTCAAGAGCCCGCAGATCTGGGCCGAGAACAATCGGATCGCGGTCTTGACGGCTTACTTTTCTGATGGCACGTCGCGCGATCTGGCCTTCTCAGATCGCATGGATAGCCAAAAAGTTGATATTGGATCGGTAAAGACCAGGTGGGTGAAGTTCGTTATCAAGTCGGTCTATTATGGCACCGATCCTGACACTGCGATCTCTGAAATAGCGTTCGAGTGGGACTAGTTTGGGGTGCGGCGAGTTCTCGCCGCTTTGGTATCCCCTAATAAAGCGGTAACAAGTTACCGCACTCCATAAGCCGCCGGTCGATCTGCTAAGCCTTCTCCAAACACCCCGCACTCTGGAAGGCTGCTCACGCTTGCTCGCCAGCATTGCTTCGCCGTACGACAGCGCTTTAAGATGAAAGTTGAGTCCAGAAACCTGGTCTTACATTTATGATTGACGAGTCCATCACACGACAGAGTAGCCACGACCGGCCCGGTGAGGGTAAGGGTGTGAGTCTGCTCGGCGTCCCGCTCAGCTTTGGCCAGAGCATGGCTGGGGTCGATCTCGGTCCGGGCGCGATTCGCGTCGCCGGGCTTGCTCAGCGAATCGCGAAACTCGGCTATGAGGTTGAAGATCTAGGTGACTTGCCGCTGGAACGTCCGCGCTCTCTGCCGCCGGCCGGCGAAAAGCTAAAATATCTGAGTGAGATTTACCAGGCGTGCGAGCGCCTGGCATCAGAAGTCGAACAGATCACCGACGCCGGTAATTTACCGATTACGATCGGCGGTGATCATTCGATCGCCATCGGATCGCTCGCGGGAGTTGTGAAATCATTCCGGAAGCGTGACGAGCGTCTGGGCCTTATCTACTTTGACGCGCATGCCGACATGAACACGCCGGACACTTCTCCCTCTGGTAATATTCACGGGATGCCTTTGGCAGCGTTGCTGGGTTACGGGGCGCCGGAGTTGGTGAATGTCGCGGGCTTTGCCCCAAAGTTCGATCCAAAGTTATGCGCGCATGTCGGGGCGCGCGACATCGACCCGGGCGAGCGAGAAATGATTCGCCGCCTGGGCATGCGATTTTTTACGATGCGCGAGATCGATGAACGGGGTTTGGCCGTTTGTATGGACGAAGCGATTCGGATTGCCGGGCAGGGGAGCGGCGGTTACGGAGTAACTTTCGACGTCGACGCGCTCGATCCCGGCGACGCGCCGGGTTCGGGTACGCTGGTGCGCGGCGGTCTGAGCTATCGCGAAGCTCATCTGGCAATGGAAAAGATCGCCGAGGATGGGCGGATGCGTTTGCTGGAAGTAGTCGAGATAAATACCGCGCTCGACGTAAATAATCGCACGGCTCAGTTGGGGGTTGAGCTGATCCTGTCCGCATTGGGCAAGACCATTTTGTAAGTGGCACAGACTGAAGGGAAGTCGCCGAAGTAGTAGACCAATGGGTGGCGTTGAGCCCGCGAAGCGCGGCGACAGCATAAAGCCTGGGGCGGGAGCCCCAGGAATCGTTCGCAAAGAAGCGGTGAGCCCGTGAAACGGGCGACAGCCGGGTCCAATGCGACATTCTCAACCAGTTCGATCTCGATTATGCTGTCGCCCGCTGCGCGGGCTTGGGTATTGCGAATGGCTGGATCCTGGGGCTTACGCCCCAGGCTTTATGCTGACACCCGCCACGCGGGTTTACATGTATGGTGATGACTAAGAAACTTCGCATCGGCGTAATATTTGGTGGTCGTTCAGGGGAGCATGAGGTCTCGGTCCGTTCAGCGCGCGCGGTGATCGAGGCCATCGATGCGACGAAATACGAAGTGGTGCCGATTGCGATCACGAAGGAAGGGAACTGGCTGGCGCCGGCCGCGGCGGCTGAACTGTTGCCGCCGGCAACGCAGCGTTTTTTCCCGGCCAGCACGCGCAAGGGAAAGAAAGAAGACGTGATGATCGCCGGCGATCCTTCGCGCACCGGCTTGATGCGTCTGAATCGGAATGGAGGACCGGCAGAATCGATCGACGTGGTCTTTCCCGTCCTGCACGGAACGTACGGAGAAGACGGCACGCTTCAGGGCTTGCTGGAGATGGCCGCGATACCCTTCGTCGGCTGCGGCACGCTCGCCTCTGCGTGCGGAATGGATAAGGTCGCGATGAAGGCGCTGTTCCGCAATGCCGGCTTACCCATCTGTGACTACGAGTGGTTTTTGCGGACGCAGTGGGAAAGCGAGCCGGATAAAATTTCCCGACGCATCATCCGCAGCATCGGCTTTCCCGCTTTCGTAAAGCCCGCGAACCTGGGCTCGTCAGTTGGGATTTCGAAAGCAACGGACAAAGCCTCTCTGGCGCGTTCGATTGATTTGGCCGCGCGGTACGATCGCAAAGTAATCGTGGAAGCCACAGTTGAAGGACGCGAGCTCGAGTGCGCCGTTATCGGAAATGACAAACCACAAGCGAGCTTGCCGGG
>JAWVEM010000273.1:0-11191 GCA_033856735.1 Blastocatellia bacterium | reverse complement strand
TCCGCGTTCCCAGCAACAGCAGGATGATCACCATCAACGAACAGCACCTAACCGAAATGCGCCAGCACGGCGAACGCGACTATCCGTTTGAATGTTGCGGGCTGATGTTGGGACAATTCGAGAGCAGTGGTCGAAAGATCGTGGCCGAAACTTATCCGATTTCAAACGCCCGCGAAGAAGAAGCCAAGCGCAACCGCTTCCTGATCCGGCCCGAAGAATTGATGCGCGGCGAAAAACATGCGCGCGCCCAAGGCCTGGATGTGGTTGGCTTCTATCATTCGCACCCGGACGAGCGGGCAGTGCCTTCGAAATACGATCTGGATCATGCCTGGCCGACTTACTCGTACGTAGTTGTCTCAGTCGAAAAGGGCCAGGCCGTTGATTTGCGGTCGTGGGAAATGGAACCCGATCGATCGAAATTTAATGAAGAAGAGATAGCACCCTCTCCCAGTGGGAGAGGGCTGGGGTGAGGGTTTAGGAAAGAGGACTATATGATTCTCCTCCCCTCCCTGCTCTTGAAGCGCGGAGGGCGAGAGAAGAACGGTAGTGATGGGCGCGCCAGCAAGCCCTCACCCTAACCCTCTCCCAATGTGAGAGGTAATTAACGAGAAGTTTGAAAGGACACGAAATGCCAGTCACAATCACCATACCAACTCCCCTGCGCCAGTTCGCCGCGGGACAATCAGAAATTCAGGTCGAGGCAACGACGGCGGGCGAGGCGCTCGATCAATTGACCACCACTCACTCTGAGTTGCGCAAGCATCTTTTCAATGATCAAAATGCATTGCGCAATTTCGTAAACGTTTACGTCAACGACGAAGACATTCGGCACACCGACGGTCCCAACACGCCGGTCAAAGCAGGCGACACGATTCTGATCGTGCCCGCGATCGCCGGCGGTTCTGTAGCGCAAGTTGATAACTTGCGCCCAGAGGGAAGCGTCGGTGGCGGCCCACCGCCATCGCAAGTTAACAACTTGCGCGACAATTTGCCCATGCTTTCCAACGAAGAAGTCGCGCGCTATAGCCGTCACATAATCATGCCGGAAGTCGGCATGACCGGTCAGCGAAAATTGAAAGCAGCGAGCGTGCTGATGATCGGCACTGGTGGTTTGGGCGCGCCGCTGGGAATGTATCTGGCGGCCGCGGGTGTGGGACGACTCGGTCTCGTAGACTTCGACGTGGTGGACGCTTCGAACTTACAGCGGCAAATAATTCACGGAACAAAAGACGTCGGCCGGCCAAAGATCGCTTCCGCTCGCGATCGTCTGGAAGACATTAATCCGCATGTCGAGATCGAAACCCACGAAACGCGTCTGACCAGCGCGAACGCGATGAACCTTTTCCGGAACTACGACATCATCGTCGACGGCACAGACAATTTTCCTACGCGCTACCTGGTGAACGACGCCTGCGTGCTCGCCGGCAAACCCAACGTTTACGGCTCGATCTTTCGCTTTGAAGGACAGGCTAGCGTCTTTTGGGCGGAACGCGGCCCGTGCTATCGTTGCCTCTATCCTGAACCGCCGCCGCCGGGTTTGGTGCCGTCTTGCGCCGAAGGCGGGGTGCTCGGGGTGCTGCCGGGAATCATCGGCGCAATCCAGGCGAACGAGACGATCAAGATTATTCTGGGCGCGCCGGACATTATGGTTAACCGGCTGCTGCTGTTCGACGCGTGGCGAATGCGCTTTCGCGAATTGAAGCTGCGCAAGGATCCGAATTGCCCGGTGTGCGGCGACAATCCGACGGTCAAAGAATTAATCGATTACGAACAATTTTGCGGCATAACTCAACCGGCACAGGCGGGCCAAACAACTATGGAAGAAATCACAGCAACTGAACTGAAACAGCGCCTCGACAATGGCGACGACATTCAAATCATCGACGTGCGCGAACCGCATGAATACGAGATCGGCCAGATTCCAAACTCGAAACTGATCCCGCTGGGCCAGGTCATCAATCGCATCGATGAGATCGATCCTGCTCGCGAAACCGTCGTGCACTGCAAGATGGGCGGCCGCAGCGCGAAAGCAATCGACGCTCTCCAGCGTTCCGGGTTCACCGGTCACTTGATCAACCTGGCTGGCGGCATCACGGCCTGGTCGAATGAAGTCGACCCCAGCGTGCCGAAGTACTGAAGACAACCAGACACAGATGAACACGGATAAGCACAGATAGTTTATCTGATTTCCTATCAGTGTAATCCCGCGTAAATCTGTGGCTTGTTATTGCGTGAGCTTCTTCAGGACTTTCGCGACACGTTTCTTTTGCGACTCTTTGTCGAGCTTCTGCATTCGCTTCTCCATCACCTGTTGAAATCTTTTTCTGGTGTCGGCGTCAATCACCGGTAGGGACATCTCGACGTACATAGGAAACTGATTATTTGGACAGCTCATCAACTGCTCAATCAACAGTGGAACGCAATCGCGTTTGTACGGCTTGAGCGTTCCAAGCTTAACCAATATTCCGACAGCATGGTCTCTCGCGATCACTGAGCCGCAGGTGTCAGCAACCTCGAGAATTTTCGGCAGCATGCCGTACATCCCTTTCGGTTCTTTCGCAGCGATTGCATCCAACGCCGTCATCGCGCCCCACACCAGACGTTTGTTTTTGCTCTCGAGCAACTTGCCGAACTCTCGATAATATTTGGCAATCAGGTCCGGATTGGCTGTGCCTATTTCGTACAAGACTTTGATGCAGTCGCTCTGTATGCCTTTGTGCTTGTGATGCAAGCTTTCGATCAGCTCTTTGACCGCGGCAGCATCGCCGTCGCGTACTATTCGGTGCGCCAGCCCCTGATTGGGGACTTCATCCCGGCGGTTAAGCGCAGTCGCTAACTTATCTAAAACACTCATGGGTGGTCCTCCCATCGAATCGCGGGTTTGTCAGCACGTCATTGTAGCGCGACCGATGTTCTTGCCGGCCTGAGCGCCAATCCTGCTCCCGCGCTGCATCCGCAACCCTTCTCGGTGTATGATTAGGCCCGCCATAATCCCCGCAGCGAGGTAAATATCAGACGTGAGTGAAGCAACCCTGGAAGCGATTGAAGTCGAAGTAATCCCAACAACTGCGGAACAGCCACACAAGTGGGTCTATCTGTTCGAAGAAGGCGGTGTCAACAAGTCCCTGTTCGGCGGCAAGGGCGCCGGACTCTGCGAGATGACCCAGGCCGGTCTGCCGGTCCCACCGGGCCTGATCGTCACCACCGAAGTCTGCAACGCTTATTACGCCAACAACAAACAATTTCCCGAAGGCATGTGGGAGCAGGTAACGACCGCTCTCCATGAGATCGAAAAGAAGGTCGGCAAGAAGTTCGGCGACGCCAAGAACCCGCTGCTCGTCTCAGTTCGATCGGGCGCGGCGTTTTCGATGCCCGGGATGATGGACACAGTCCTGAACCTGGGCCTCAACGAAGAGACGGTCACGGGCCTGGCGGAACAAACCGGCGATCTGCGTTTCGCGCTTGACGCGTACCGGCGCTTTGCTTCGCTCTTCGGCGAAATCGTGATCGGCGTCGCGCACGAAAAGTTCGAACGCGTGATGGATCGCTTCAAGGCTCAAACCACTGGCGGTCGTGACACCGATCTTAAACCTGAAGAGTTGCGCGGAATTATCGCTGCTGAAAAAGAAATCATCCTCGCCGAGCAACACACGATCCCCGACGATCCTTATGAGCAGCTGCGCGTCGCCATCGGCGCGGTGTTCAATTCGTGGATGGGCCGGCGGGCGATCGATTATCGCCGCATCAATCGCATTCCTGATGACCTGGGCACGGCCGTAAACGTTCAGGCGATGGTGTTCGGGAACATGGGCGCTAACAGCGGCACCGGCGTCGCCTTCACCCGCAATCCTTCGACGGGCAAGAAAGAACTTTACGGCGAATACCTTTTGAACGCGCAAGGCGAAGACGTGGTCGCCGGCACGCGCACTCCAAACCCGATCAGCCAACTCAAGAAGGAGCTGCCGAAAGTTTACGAGCAGTTCAATGCCATCACGCAGTTGCTGGAAAAGCATTACGGGGACATGCAGGACTGCGAGTTTACGATCGAGCGCGGCAAGCTCTGGATGCTACAGACGCGCACCGGCAAACGCACCGGCGCTGCCTCAGTGCGCATCGCGGTGGACATGGCCAGCGAGAAGTTGATCGATCGCGCGACCGCAATTCAACGCGTCACTCCCGAGCATCTCGACCAGTTGCTGCACCCGACAGTCGATCCAAAGACAGACGCGCGCGTCCTCGCGACGGGCTTGCCGGCAAGTCCCGGCGCGGCGCAGGGCACGGTCGTGTTCAGTCCTGACGAAGCGGAAGAACTGGCCAAGGAAGGCGCCCAGGTGGTGCTGGTGCGACACGAAACCAGCCCGGATGATTTTCATGGCATGGTCGCTGCCCAGGCGATCGTCACCGCGCGCGGTGGAATGACCAGTCACGCGGCGGTGGTCGCGCGCGGGATGGGCAAGACTTGCGTCAGTGGCGCATCGGATTTGGAAGTTGATTACAGCCAACAGCAATTCACCGTGAAAGGTGAAGTGATTACCAAGGGCGAGTGGATCACCGTCGACGGCTCAACCGGCCGGGTCTTCCTCGGCAAAGTGCCGACGGTGCAGCCTTCCCTTGGTCCTGACTTTTACGAATTGATGAAGTGGGCCGACGGCTTTCGCCGTCTGACGGTGCGTGCCAATGCCGACACGCCGCACGATGCGCGCGTGGCCCGATCGATGGGAGCCGAAGGCATCGGGCTCTGCCGCACTGAGCATATGTTCTTTGGCGACAAACGCCTGGCGTCGATGCGTCAAATGATCCTCGCGGACGGTACCGGAGCGCGCGAAAAGGCGCTCGAACAACTTTTGCCGCTGCAGCGCGGAGATTTCGTGGGCATCTTTCGCGAGATGGCCGGCTTCCCCGTGACGATTCGCCTGCTCGATCCGCCGCTGCACGAGTTCCTGCCCAACGTCGACGAACTTCTCGGTGAACTGTCTGAGTTAAAGATGGCCCTTCGTCATGCGGGCACGCTCGCCGACATGGATCACCTCTTGGATGAGATCGACGAGAAACGGCAACTGCTGCGTCACGTCAACAAGATCCGTGAAGCAAACCCAATGCTCGGGTTCCGCGGGTGCCGCCTCGGCCTCCTGTTTCCGGAAGTCACTCGCATGCAATGCCGTGCGATTTTCGAGGCCGCCTGCCAGGTGAAAGGCGAGCGGAAGCAGGTCATGCTGGAGATCATGGTGCCGCTGGTCTCTATCAGCGAAGAATTGAAACAACAGTCTGAGATGATTCACGACGTTGCGCGCCAGGTTACGGGCGAACACGGTATGAAGATCGAGTACTCGGTAGGAACCATGATCGAATTGCCGCGCGCAGCTCTGACCGCCGGCAAGATCGCCGAACACGCCGACTTCTTCTCGTTCGGCACAAACGATCTGACGCAGACTACGTTTGGCTTGAGCCGCGATGACTCTGGCCGGTTCCTGCCCGCCTACGTCGACCGGAAAATTCTTTCCGATGATCCGTTCCAGGTACTCGACCGCGAAGGCGTGGGCGAGTTGGTACGGATCGGCACCGAACGCGGCCGTAGTGTTAAGCCAAATCTCAAGGTCGGGATCTGCGGCGAGCATGGCGGCGATCCCAGTTCGATCGCTTTCTGCAACGAGATCGGATTGAACTATGTAAGTTGCTCGCCCTATCGCGTTCCCGTCGCGCGCCTCGCCGCGGCCCACGCGGCGTTGGAAGTGGAAGCGAAGGCGAAAGCATCGGCGGCAAGCACACCCGCAACCAGCAGCGAGGCGGCCAGCGCTTCGTAACTCCCAAGTCGTGGTATCATCCGCAGGCTGAATGCGCCATGGGCTTCTCCCTAAAGAAGCCGCCCTTCGCTGACACTCTCTCCGGTTGGTTGAATCGCTTAGCAAGCTGCTGAGAAATGGTTGAGCTTCGGTAAAACCAGTGAACGATCCACGAAATCACACTAAAGCAACAGCACTCGAGTTACTTCGTGCTGGGTTCGTGTCGCTTCGTGGATCGTAGTAGTTTTTCGGCGACCTGTTAGGCTGGAAGAGAACTGTCAATGAGAACCTCAAACTTCTTGTCCCTTATTCTAGTCTTTTGTTTCCTGGTTCCCGGTCAGGGACAGCAAACGCGACCGGCGCCGCAATCTCCAGCGCCGGCAAAGCCCGGCCAACAGGAGCCCAGCGCGGACCAGGACGTCATCCGAATCAATACCAACCTCGTCCAGGTCGACGCCGTCGTCACCAAGGGTGGTAAACAGGTCACGGATCTGAACGCGGAAGACTTCGAGGTATTTGAAGACGGCAAGCCCCAGGCAATCACTAACTTTTCCTACGTCTCGAATGTACCCGCGGCTTCCGCGAACGTCGTGTCGGCGCCGGCGAAAAAGACTGAAGGGCCGGTGATGCCGGCGAAGCTCCAACCGCATGACGCTCATCGCACCATTGCTTTTGTCGTAGACGATTTGGGCTTGTCGTTTCAGAGCATTGACCAGGCCAAGCGGCAATTGCGGAAATTCGTCAACGAGCAAATGGCGCCCAACGATCTGGTGGCCGTGCTTCGCACCAGCGGAGAGATTGGCGCGCTACAACAGTTCACTACCGATCGGCGGGTGCTAATCACGGCAATCAACCACATCAAGTGGAACCCTTCCAGTCGGGTCGGTCTGAATGTGTTCCCTTCCGGGCAGGAAGTCGCTACTCGACAAGATTCATCAGGCGATTCTTACCTCATGACGTTGCGGGCGCTTCGTTATATCGTCGCGGGTCTTGGTAGTTTGCCCGGCCGAAAGTCGATGGTGGTTCTTTCCGACTATATGCCGGTAGTCAAAAACGACCCCGGCGTTTCACCCTATTCCGCTGCACCGGCCTCGCCCGGCGGCGCCGCCTCCATGCCCGCCTCAGGTCCGGGTGACGCGGCGGGCAGCACCGGCTTCGATGTCGAGACCAGCTATCAGCAACAGCTCCAGCGGATCGTGGAATTTGCCATTCGCGGCTCAGTAGTTATTTATGCGATCGACACCCGCGGCGTTCCGGATACTTTCCCTTCCGCCGGCGATACCTTCAAACTCTCCGGCCCATCGGGAAGAGGAGGCCGTCAGTTACAGGGCATGTTGAGCACTCGCTCCGGGATGGTTTTCGGCGGCCGTGAGGGATCCGCGGCGATGGCCAGTCAAACGGGTGGCTTTCTGACTGCCAATTCAAACGATTTCGAGATCAAACATATCTCAGACGATCAGCAGGGCTATTACCTGATCGGATTTCGCCCGGTCGATGAGAGTTTCGATCGAAAGTTTCATCACCTCACGGTTCGCGTTAAGCGCAAAGGGTTCGCCGTGCGCACCCGTACTGGTTTCTACGGTGTGACCGACGACGAAGCTCGAGCAGCACAGCAGGCTGCATCCAGGAGCGCCAGCGCAGCATTAGGTTCTCCGTTTGGCCTTAATGAAATTACGGTCCGGCTCACCTCGCTGTTTGCCAATCCGAGCGACGCCGGATCTCTCTTGCGATCGGTTATCTATGTCAATGCCCGCGATCTATCTTTCACTGATGGACCAGAAGGCTCTCACAATGCGGCGTTTGATGTCGACAGCGTTTTGTTTGGCGACAACGGGATGGTGATGTATGAAAGGAGCCAGACGGCTACTCTGCAACTCAAGGAGCAACAGTATGCCCGGATTCTTCGCGAAGGCGTCGTCTATGGCTTTGATGTCCCGGTGAAAACCACCGGCGCCCTACAATTTCGGATTGCAGTCCGTGACAAGACATCCGGGCACGTGGGTACGGCTGGTCAGGTGGTCGAGGTTCCCGATCTGCGCAAGGATCATCTGGCTCTCTCCGGCATCGCTCTGGGGGCCGGCACCGACTCGGCTCAGGTGAGCGGGGCAAGCGTCCCATCACAATCTCCATCAGGGAACGCTTCGGCCGAGGAAGCCGGTTCGGTGCCGCCCGTGCGCAGGTTTCGTCAGGGTGCTAATTTGCTATTTGCCTATGCGGTTTACAAAGCCCAGTTGGACAGCGCGACGCATCTGCCCCAGCTAACTTCGCAGAGCCGCATCTTTCGTGATGGGAAGTTAATCTATGCCGGCGAGACGCTTCCGATCGCTATCGCGGGTCAGCCGGACCTGCAGCGCATCACGGGCGGCAGCCGGATTCAATTAGGTTCAGATTTTCCCGAGGGTGAATACATCTTGCAGATCATCGTTACGGACAATCTGGCCAAAGAGAAGCAGCGCGTCGCGATACAGTGGATTGATTTTGAGATCGTCAAATAGAAGTTCAGAGTTCAAGCTGTAGCCTGCGCCGGTAATCAACAAACCTAAAGGTTGAACTCTCAACGCAACTGGCCACTCGGCAGTGGCGGTTACCTCTAGAGTCCTGGCACCTGTTATGCTCGCGCCCGTCGCCCGCTGAATCGCAATCGTCTCTCTGCGGTCCCGCATCTCGCTAAAGAAGAGAGGTTCCTTATGAATCAACGACATCTTTTGGCGGTAGTCCTGCTAACAGGCCTGCTGCATCCACTGCAGTCTCTCTCTCAAACTCCGACCCCTCAGAAACCAGCGAAACCTGCGATTGAAGCACCTGTAATTGACGACCAGGACGTCCTTAAAATCAATACCAATCTGGTGCAGCTCGATGCTGTCGTGACCCGGAATGGGAAGCAGGTGACGGATCTGCGAGCGGAAGACTTCGTAATCTTTCAGGATGGAAAGCCGCAGGCGATCACCAACTTTTCATACGTTTCAAATGTACCGGTCAATGCTGAGACCGTGGTCGCTCCTGAGAAAACAAAGCGCGAGAGCATGCTGCCGCCGGTACCCGTCGCGGTTCGACCGCATGACGTTCGTCGCACGATGGCGTTTGTGGTGGACGATCTCGGATCGGCGTTTGACACGATGTACCGGATCCGGAAGCAGATGCGAAAATTCATCAACGAAGATCTATCGCCTAATGATCTGGTAGCCATCATTCGGACGGGTGGTGAAGTGGGCGCGCTGCAGCAGTTCACCACCGACAAGCGAGTCCTCTTAAGGGCGGTTGAGCAGCTCAGGTGGAATCCGTGCAGTCGCGCCGGCGTAAGCTTTGCTTCCGAGGTCCGTTTCGGTCACTGCGGGATGGAGAACTACGGAGATACGCTGAGGTCGTTGCAATATATCGTAAGCGGCATGTCCACTCTGCCAGGCCGGAAGTCGATGGTGGTAATGTCGGACTCAATGCCGGTAGATACTCGAGAGCCGGGAATCGCCCCGGCATCTGCGCGGTTGCCTCCTGGCGCCGCCGCCGTCCTATCCAGCGCCGGCAGCGAGGACGGGAGCAATTACCAACTCGCTCTCCACCGCCTCGCCGAACTCGCGATCCGCTCCTCGGTGGTTGTTTACGCCGTTGACACACGCGGTCTGATCGATACTTTTCCATCCGCGGCGGTTCATTTTAGCGGCCCTGCCAGCGGTCCCGGAAGTATTCACGAACAGGTTTCGTCAATGATGCGCGAGTCCTCCGATCGATTATTTAGCGATCGTCAGGGTGCAGGTATTATCGCCAAAGAAACCGGCGGTCTGCTGTTCGATAACTCAAATGACTTCGGGCTTAAAAAGGTAGTTGAAGATCAGCAAGGCTACTATCTCATCGGTTTTCGACCGGCCGGCGAGACCTTTGATCGGAGCTTTCACCACATCACGGTTAAGGTAAAAACCAAAGGCCTCGCGGTTCGTACTCGCACCGGTTTTTTCGGCGTAACCGACGAAGAAGCACGGAAGGCGCAACAGGCCTCGCTCAAAAGTATCAATGCTGTATTGGCATCGCCTTTCGGAGTTAACGACATCACTGTCCGGCTGACCACCTTGTTCGCCAACGGGAGCAAACAAGGTTCTCTCTTACGGTCGTTCATCTACGTCAACGCGCGTGATTTGTCCTTCACCGGCGGCCCCAACGGATCGCATGTAGCAGCGTTCGATGTCGACAGTATTCTGTTCGGCGACAACGGGAGACCAGTTTATCAAAGAAGCCAGACGGCCAGCCTGGACATGAATGAACAGCAATATCAGCGCACTCTGCGGGAGGGCGTGATCTATGACTTTGAGGTGCCCGTTAAAAAACCTGGCGGGTTCCAGTTCCGTGTCGCCGTCCGCGATCATGATTCTGCTCATATTGGCACGGCCGCTCAGTTCGTCGAGGTTCCGGATCTAAGCAAGCACGTCCTTACAGTTTCAAGTATTGTCGTTACTCCGGATGCCTCGACCGAAACCGGACCATCAACCGCGGACGCCGAACGGGCCGCACAGGATCGCTTCGCGGTACCCGGGTCGCGTACCTTCCGACAGGGCTCAGGCTTAATGTTCGGCTATGCAATCTACAACGCGCGGTTGGATCAGACCACTCACCTGCCGCAGCTCACTTCGCAAACTCGAATTTTTCGCAATGGGAAATTGATCTATACCGGCGAGAGCGTCCCGCTGTCTGCGCCCAGCCAGGCCGATCTCCAGCGCATAACGGGCGGCGGACGGCTTCTGCTGGGTCCGGACTTCCCGGTAGGTGAGTATGTGCTGCAAATCATCGTTACCGACAATCTCGCCAATCCGAAGCAGGGAGTTTCCGCGCAGTGGGTTGATTTTGAGATAGTCAAATAGGATCAGGCCCCCGATGGTAGGAGTTGAGCGACGAAAGAAGTTTCCTAAGGTCCCGTAGGGATGAAATGTTCATAGCTCCAAACGCACTCCACACGTCGTGAGCACTTTATGTGCGACAGAACATTCCGCTCCCCACGGATCGGCGAAATAATTAGTCGGCAGTCTCTATAAACATTTCGCTACTACCGTGCCCTAAGGAAAGCGTCACTCGCCCATCGGCCAAACGCTCGCGAGAGCCCGGGACCCGCTGCTATACTCGCGCCGGCAAACACCAACGAAGAACCGTCGTTCATCGGAGCAACCAGGTGGCCGATCCAAAACGGTCATCGAATAACTCTCTTACGTCCTGCGAGGATCAATATGCGGTGTATCTCTCGGTTAATCTTTTGCATTATCATTGCTTGTCCCTTCATTCAAATGACCCCGTCCGCTCAAACTCAATCAACTGGTCCAAAGCCACCCGACTCCATCTACCTGCTCAAGCCCGCGCGCATTTTTGATGGCGAGGCGTCCCAGCTACACGAGGGTTGGGTGGTGCTGGTGCGGGGCGAGACGATCGAAGCG
>JAWVEM010000272.1:0-7934 GCA_033856735.1 Blastocatellia bacterium | reverse complement strand
CGTTTACACGCACGCCGATCCGCACGCCATAAGAAGTAAATGACATTCCGTCCGCCCAGCCCAGGCGGTCGATTTTGGCCATTCAAGTGGAGGGTAGGCGATAGCGCGGGATCATTATTGTCTTGTGTGTCAGAAGCCCGACCGTTAGGGAGCGCCAGCCATCGAATCAAGCCCTCGCTCACGGTCGGGCTTCTGATACACGGTCTTTAGAGATTTTCGATTGGAACCGGTTCGACCGCGTCGCCCAGTTCAAATTTGAAGACACGTGAATAAAAGTAAAGCTCGCCATCGAGGGCGCGTTTGATGTTTTCCGCTCGGCGAAAGCCATGCTGCTCGCCCTCGAATGCGACATAAGCAACCGGCACGCCCTTCTGGCGCAGGGCTTCCACCATCGTCTCGGCCTGGTTCGGCGGCACAACTTTGTCTTCCAGGCCCTGGAAGAAAATGACAGGCACAGACAATCTTTCGGCGTAATGAATCGGCGAGCGCTGGACATAGAGGTCGCGACGCTCAGGATATGGACCGATCAAATTGTCGAGATAGCGGGACTCGAACTTGTGGGTCTCTTTCGCGAGGGCCTCGGCGTCGCTGACGCCAAAGTGGCTGGCTCCGGCTTTGAACTGATCGCGAAACGTAAGAGCGCACAGAGTGGTGTAACCGCCCGCGCTGCCTCCGTCGATCATCAGACGGTTGCCGTCGGCGTCGCCCCGCGTGGCCAGAAACCTGGCCCCGTTCACGCAATCGTCAACATCGACAATGCCCCAGGCGCCGTTCAATCTTTCGCGATAGGCGCGGCCATAGCCGGTGCTGCCGCCATAGTTAACATCCAGCACGGCAATCCCCCGGCTGGTCCAGTATTGAATGCCCGGCATTAACACGCCGATAGTCGCCGACGTCGGCCCGCCGTGACTTTTGACCAATAATAACGGTCTTTCGAGAGTAGGAGCGGCAAAGTCGCTATTCTTGGGCGGATAGTAGAAACCGTGCGCGGTCAAACCATCTTCGGTCGGAAACTCGATCGGCTGGGGCTCGGAGAGAAAGCCGGAATCAATCTCTATTTTGCTCGCTCGCTGCAAAACTCTTGTGCTCCGAGTAGCGAGATCCATTTCTACAATCGAGAACGGCGCTTGTGGAGAACCCGCCCGAAACACGGCGCGACCGGGCGCGGCGCATACATATGAAACGTCGGTGTACGGCGCGTCAATACGCTGCAGCGTCTTCGCGCGGACGTCGATAACTCCCAGACGCCAAAGACCGCGCTCAACAAAAGCGCTGACGACTTGATCGGCGTTTGCGAACGCATATGTTGACAGCCCGAATATCCATTGCGGCGCGCCAAACTCAGCTTCCATTTCGCACACGCTCTCGATCGAAGCGTCCGCGTTGGCGCGATAGAGGTTCCACCAACCCGAGCGATCGGAAACGAAATAGAGAGTTCCGTCGGGTGACCAGAGCGGCTGAAAGATCGATTCGCGCAGTCCGCCGGCGATTAGCTGTGGATTAGTGATGGTCCCATCAGCAGCGATTTCGCCCACCCAAAGTTCGCAACCATCCCAGGGCATGTTGGGATGGTTCCAGGTGAGCCACGCCAGGCGAGCACCATTCGGACTAATACTCGGCGAAGAATAAAAATCGTTGCCGGACACCAGGACCTGCGCCGCGCCACCGTCGAGCGGTATTGCAACCAGGGTATTAACGGCCTCGCGATCCTGCTGGTGGTGATCTTCACGGACGCTGATCAAGCGATTCCTGCTTGCGTCAACAACAAAATCCGCATAGCGAAGTTGGGCATCAGTACTGCCCTCGCTAATCATTTGCGGTTCTGAGCCCGACGCCTGTCGGTACACTTGCTGGTCGTCAAAGTTCGAAAAGTAAACGATCGAATTGTGTGCGACGTAGTCTCCACCGCCGTACTCGTGAACGCGGGTGCGAGCATTGAAGCCCGGCGGAATCACGTCAACTGTGCTCCCGTCGCCGGCGAGGCGAACGATTACCTGGCGGCCACCCTCAGCGGGGCGCATTTCGATCCAATAAATATCGTCCCCGTCCATCTTCACCTGACCAAGACCGATGGACTCTTTGACGATCAAATCAGAGGTAATTGGTGATTTCCACGAGCCGTAGGGAGCAGTTTGGACCTGGGCCATTGGTAGATCTTTCACTTGGACAGGATGGGAAAGCTGAAATCGTGATTATCGTCAGAATGGGTGAAAGTGCAAGGAGTGGCGCAGGCTTCAGTCTGGGATTTAGCCTTAAGCTACCGCGAGCACAGACTAAAGTCTTTGCCACCTGAAAAGCAAAGGCGCCGACCTCCCCCAAAGTCGACGCCTTAACCCTTCAGTCTCAGTTCTCACAAGGAGAATCAATGAATGAACGCATATTAAACTCGTCCGGGAGGTCAAGGGTTGCGAAAACATTGCGATCGAATTGTGAAGATATTCAATCTGCTTTGCCCGAAAAAGCAATCGCTTCACTTCATCGGTTTTGATTGACTCAGACAGCCAAGAAGCATAAAACTCTTCCCAAATCTGACTATCTCCGGAGGCCTATCGAGGATGTTGACCCAGCGTTCCCTGCTTTGTTACCTATCGCTCGCGACATCACTCGCGGTGCTAAGTGCGACTTTGCGCATCTCCCAAGCGGACACATTTCGCCCGGTGGTCCGTGGTCGGCGCGGTGTGGTCGCTGGAGGGCAACCGCTGTCAGTAGAAGCCGGCATGCGAATCCTTCAGCGCGGCGGTAATGCCGTAGACGCCGGAGTGGCCACGATTATGGCGGCCTCAGTAATCGAGTTCTCGCATTTCTCATTCGGCGGCGAGGTCCCCATCCTGATTAAGCTGAAGGGCAGAGACGTGGCCGTGGTGGAAGGGATGGGAACCGCGCCCGCCAAAGCGACTCGCGAGTTTTTCGTGAATCGCGCGCAGCAGCGCGGCGCTGTTACAACTGCTACGGCCCCTGATTCTGCGGCGACACTTCGCGCTGCCAACGGTAACGAGGACATGCCCACAATGGCGGGCGCCAGGTCAGGAATGATTCCTTCGACGGGTCCGCTGGCGGCGACGGTGCCGGCGGTGCTTGACGCCTGTGTGACAGCGCTGGATCAGTTCGGCACTAAGTCACTTGCCGAAGTAATGCAGCCGGCGATCGAGTTGGCCGACGGGTTTCCAATTGATGAACTGCGCGTGCAATACATCGCGACGCGCGCGCCGATCTTTTCGCAATGGCCCGATGCGAAGCGGGTCTTTCTGCCCAACGGCAACGTGCCAAAGGTCGGCGACGTGTTTGTCCAAGCCGAT
This sequence comes from Blastocatellia bacterium, assembly GCA_033856735.1. Classification (GTDB taxonomy): domain Bacteria; phylum Acidobacteriota; class Blastocatellia; order Pyrinomonadales; family Pyrinomonadaceae; genus UBA11740. Next base: position 4,638 of record JAWVEM010000272.1, on the reverse strand, counting down.
CTCGCGCGCACTCTGCGCTCAATCGCGTCCACCGAAAAGCGAAATGCGGGCCGTGGCCGTCATGCGGCTCTAATGGCCGCCCGTGATTATTTCTACAAGGGCCCTTTGGCGAAACGCATCGGCGATTACATGCAGACGCATGGCGGATTGTTGGCTACCTCCGACCTGGCTGGTTGGCATGCGCGGGTCGGCGCGCCCGCCAAAGGCGAGTATCGCGGTTATGAAGTTTACAAGACGGGTTTCTGGGCGCAGGGCCCAATGATGATTGAAGTGCTGAACCTGCTTGAGGGCTACGATCTAAAGAAGATGGGCCAGAACTCGCCTGAGTATATTCACACGGTCACCGAAGCTCTGAAGCTGGGCTTTGCGGATCGCGATCGCTTCTATGGCGATCCGGACTTTGTAAAGATTCCCACGCAGCAGCTGCTTTCGAAAGATTACGCGGCCCTGCGTCGAAATCTGATCGACGGACAGAAGGCGTCTCTCTCCCAGCGTCCGGGCGATCCGACAAACATGAAACCGCTGTTAGCGAACGCTGTGCAAATTAACTACAACGCGGAGCCGCTTCCGGAGATTGAAAAGGCGAACGACACGACCTGCGTTAACGTGATCGACAAGGACGGCAGCATGTTCAGCGCCACGCCCAGCGGCGCGTGGCTGCCGGCCGTGGTTGCCGGCGACACAGGCGTCCTGATGGGCCAGCGTCTGCAATCGGCGCTGACTGATCCGAACAGTCCTAACGTGGTGGCGCCGGGCAAACGTCCGCGCATCACCTTGACGCCGACGCTGGTACTCAAGGACGGACAGCCGTTCATGGTCCTCAGCACGCCCGGCGGCGACAATCAGGACCAGGGTCTGTTGCAGGTGCTGTTGAATATTATCGAGTTCGGCATGAACCCGCAGGAAGCTGTCGAAGCCCCGCGCTTTGATACGCAGCATTACGTGAGCTCGTTCGACAACCACGAATTCCTGCCGGGCGTGCTTAACGTCGAGTCGCGGATCCCCGCCGACGTGATCAGGCAACTCAACTCGCGCGGTCATAAACTCAAGATCCAATCAGCCTGGGGTACGGGTTCATCGCCCACCGTGATCATGTTTGACGCGAAGTCCGGAGTGATTTCCGGCGGGGCGGATCCGCGGCGGGGCAGATACGCGTTGGCGTGGTGATCGGCATCTGCGTTTTGGTCGCGTAGCTCTACATGAGTCAGCCCCGCCTACTAAGGCTTGTCAGAAGCCCGACCGTGAGGGAGAGCGACGCTAGCGAAGATCCCTGATTCAAGGAGATTGCCGGCGAAGTATTGTGTTTATCCGATAGGCGCACATCGCGAGTATGGCCCTTGCTTACGCGCGGGCTTCTGACACGCTCTTTTGTTAGTTCGTTATCCTGAAAGGATTTTGGAGAGAACCCATGGCCAAGGCAAAATCCGTCGTAGACGCTCCCGAACTTACCCTTCGATCTATCATAGTTGGACTCGTCGTCGCCCTCATCATCGGCAGCGCCTATCCCTACTGCGTTCTGAAGCTCGGCTTTGGGCCAAACCTGTCGGTGGTCTCGGCTTTCTTTGGCTTCATCGCCCTCGTGCTGATTCTGCGCGCGGCCGGCACCAACGCGCGTGAAAACAATATCGTGCAGACCATGGGCACCAGCGCGGGCCAGACGGCGTTCATGTGCGTTTTGCTGGCGGCATTTGATCTGCTTAATGCGAAAGGCGTGCTGAATCCCCCAATCCATCTCGGTACCTGGCAGATCTTTTTCTGGCTTTGCAGCGCCAGCCTGCTCGGCATTCTGTTAGCAGTGCCGATGCGCCGTCATTACATTGACGAAGAGAACCTGACCTATGCCGATGGTTTAGCGGCGGGCGAAACGATCAAGGTGCTGCACGAGGGCCGCGAGAAAGGAGCGTCGTCCGGACCTTTGAAAGCTCTGGGCCTCGGCACGCTCGCGTCCGGCGGGCTGATGGCCGTGACAACTTATTTTAAGTGGATTAGAGACACCTGGTTTCTGCCCGCCATGCAGCCGATGAATATCGGCTTCAACTTTAGTCTGCTTTCGTTTGGCTCGGGGCTGCTGGTCGGATTTCGCATTTGCCTGGCGATGGCGATTGGCACGGCCGTCAGTTGGTTTATCCTGCCGCCTTTTCTGCTGTCGCACGGAATGATTTCGGAGCAGACATTTCCCATCACGCTGCGTTGGGTCATGTGGCCGGCGACGGGCTTGATGGTAGCGGGAGGACTCACGTCCCTGGCTTTGAAATGGAAGCTGATCGTCAAAACTTTTCGCGGTCTGAGGGGCAGCCAAATGGAGCGAACCGATTTTCCCATGCAGTGGGTGGCCATCGGCTCGGTCATCATGGCGGTGGTGATTTGTCTGGTCCAGTACTTCAGCATGGGTATCCCGGTCTATCTCTCGTTTATCGCAATCCTGCTTTCTCTGCCGCTAATGCTGGTCGGTCTGCGCGTGCTGGGAGAGACGAACTGGGGACCAATCAGCGCGATGTCGAACATGATGCAAGCCGTCTTCGCGTTTATCTCGCCGGGCAACGTCCCGGTTAACATGTCTTCGAGCGGATTGACGGGAACCATCGCGGTGACTTCCGAAGCGTTGATGCAGGATTTCAAAGCCGGGCAGTTGCTCAAGTCAAATCCACGCAACCTGACAATCGCGCAACTGATCGCGGCGCCCGTCGGATCGATTGCGACCGCGGTTGTTTACCCGATTCTGCGGGACAAATTCGGCATTGGACCGCAGGGGCTGTCCGCGCCGATCAGCGTCAAGTGGGCGGGCTTCGCCGAACTGCTGACGAAAGGTTTCAACGCATTGCCTCCCGGGTGTTTGGTCGGGCTGGTGATAGGAATTGCCGTAGGTATCCTGCTAACTCTACTCGCTGAAAAGTGGGGCGAGAAAATTCCTTCGCCGTCAGCGATCGGTATCGGCATGCTGATTCCGGCTTCGGTGCTGATGACTTTTATTCTGGGCGGCGTCGGGCAATTTGTTTGGGCAAAGGTTTCGCCAGAGACTGAAAAGGACTATCGCATTCCGCTGGCCTCGGGATTGATTGCCGGTGAAGCAATCATCGCTGTGGTGTTGGCGATCCTGGCAGCGTCGGGGGTGAATTTCTGAAGTCGTCATATGACGCACAACACTAAGTGGATTCTGGGCTGCTTCGGGGCGCTCGCTTTTTTTGTCGTTTGCGTAATCGTCGGCATTGTGGTGCTGGTGCGCTTAGTGGACACTCCGGAATCGAAACGGGATTACGCGGCCAAAGAAGCTGAAGGACGCGAGTTGGGCAAAACAATGGATCAGACAGGCTGCATGAAAGAGGGCCTCGCGCGCTCAAAAACAATGACGCGCTTTGAAGTCACCCGCGCGGTCGAGAACGAGTCCTTCGTCGAAGGGTGTTTGAAATCAAGTCGGGCCACGGCCGGGTTTTGTGATGGCGTACCGCCTTTTTGGAAGCTTAAGGATGACGATTGGGCAACTGCCGAATGCGCCAGGGTCGGCATGGATGCTATGAGAACCGCTTGCACGGGTGTGTTCGACGCGAAGATCGCGGTGTGCCGTGACTGACAGCTCAGCAAGCAGAGTTTGCGGCGCCGCTGCGCTGGGAGTTCAATTTATGCCGCTGCGATTCCGTCAGGAGATCATGGTGAAGCTAATTAAGACCATCCCACTGATGGTCAGTTGTTTATGTCTTATTGGAAGCGCCGGTTGTTCTCTGCCTGAACTAAAATCCGGCAGGGCATCTGCCAGCCCTACTCCATTTTCTCAGCATGATTCCGCTCCCACATCTGGTCGTGTCGTCGCACCGTCACCCGGGAATGAAAAGCAAAGCGAAGCCCCAGCCACCGCAAACGAAATAACTGATGAGTTACATACCCCGGCGAAAGGCAGTGACGAACGGCAAGCGATTATGGATGCGTTGCGCGAAGAGTTTAGCAATCGCCAGAGTCCTTATTACACCGCTCACCGCGGGTCCATCGTGTTTGTCGTAAACCACCTGCAGGTCCACAACGGCTGGGCCTGGATGAACGGGTATCCGCATTCATCTGATCCACAGGATTCGTTTGGAGAGTACAGTGGCTTTCTTTTGCATAGCCAGGACGGCCGTTGGGGCGTGATGCGTTTACCGCCGATGGTTAATGACCCGAATGATCCGGAAAATCTCGATTACCCCAGCCGCAAGGACATCGAGAAGATCCGGCAAAAATTCCCCACTGCCCCGACGGACGTTTTTTCGAAATAGAGGTCAAAACCGCGAGCGTTGGAGTCTGTGGGACAGGGTCAGCAGCGACCGCGTTCTTTGCGCATCGGACAGGCGATGAAGCAATAAATTAGCTTCAACTCCACACAGCACTTATCGCAGAAGGGAAAATATTTCATGAGCACTCCTATCAACATGCACTCAGCGCGGAAGGCGCTTAATCGGGATCCGGCATTTCGGCGTTGGGTGGAAGAATGGTAGAAGAACAAAGAGCGGATCTAAGCCGCAAATATGACCGACGAAGAATTTGAGAAGCACTGGCTCTACGTCCGGCCCGAGCGCATGCACGAAGGCGCCATCGAGGGCGTGGCCGCTTACCAGGATCGCTAAGAATGAAACCTGCCGCGTAGTGAGCTTGGGAAGCCAGCTAGAACTC
>JAWVEM010000271.1:0-4288 GCA_033856735.1 Blastocatellia bacterium | reverse complement strand
CGCGCGCGTCAACGTCTGCAATGGATAGCCGCGGAAAAGCATTTCTTCTGCCGCAGCGGCAAAGACAAAAAGCAGCAGTGTGACTGCTAGAGTCTGGCCAATCGCGCGCGGGCCTGCGGGATCGAAGCGAAAGTGGACGCCCCGAGTAACGGTCACCAACAGCGCTGCCAGAAAAAGTGTTGCGGCGCCAAGCAGCGATCCGAGCCCAAAGTTTTTTAGCCAGCCTCGATGCGGAGAACATCCCAACGCACGAAACGGCAACTCTTCCAGTAGGCCGCCACACGCCCAACCAACCAGCAACGCCGAGATCAAAATCGATCCATGTCCCGCCACAAAGCCCCAGTTGCTCGTCGCCACTTCAAGCGTGCTGCGCCGAAGCACAACTGACAATCCGCCTAACAAGAGGACCTGACTCAGTTGAGTGCAAATCAGAAACGCGACAGCGAATATCGCCAGCCGCCATCCACTTCGGAGGTGTCCCTCTTCATCCGTGAAAAAGTTGTGGGCTTCCATCGGGTCGCGGCATTCTAGCATTTTGCAGGTCTGTCATCGCGAAGATGATTGACCGCAGAATTGTGCAGAACAGAAGGCGAGCCGGTAGATGAGTCAAACAGAAAGCAGTTGTGGCGTTGCCGCCGCACAGTGCGGAAAGGCTCGCCTTCCCGCGGGACTGCTTTGAACTAATGCTTGAGGCTGTGCCTCAAGCATCCGCGGCGCAGCCCCAGAACACTCAATCAACCGAGCCGGTAAGCCAGAGGCTTACCGCACTGTGCTGCGGCAAAGCCGCAACTGCCTTAGCGAGCTACCGACGTTCGCGTGTGCTAAACTTTCGCTCGCCTGATTCCATTATTCGAGCCAACCGCTTTACGTGAGCAAAGTCAGAAATCAATCTGAAGAAGCCGGCCACGTCACGCCGTTGCGTCGCAGCCGGCGCACGGTGCCGTGGCTTTTGGCGGGGACCGTGGCGGTTTTGCTCGCTATCATCGTCGCCCAGCAACTCCTGAATCGTGGCTCGGTCGTGACGCCGGAAACCGGGTCGGACACACTCCTGCTTTACGCGCTCTCTTCTCTCAATTTCGCAGCCTTCATCGTATTTAGTTTCATTCTGCTGCGCAGCTTGTTGAAGCTGCGCCGCGAACGACGCGAGCGGCAACTTGGATCCAGAATTCAAACGCGCCTGCTTGTCTATTTTATCGGACTGAGCCTGCTGCCGATCGCCGCGATGGCTGCGTTCTCATATCTCTTCCTCAACCGTTCGATCGAAAAGTGGATGGGCCGTCTGCCTGAGAATGTCGTCGAGCGAGTGCGCGAGCAGCAACGCGAGAGTCTCGCGGCCCAGAACGGAAACCTTCGCGAAACCGCCGCTCTACTAGCGACCGCGATCAAAGCTCGACCGCAGTCCGAATGGCAGTCGACCCTGGACCAGTTGGCCTCAACCGGCGAGCTGTCGGCCATTCAGATCGTCTCAGAGACCGGAGAGGTGTTGGCCCACAGCGAAGCCGCCGTGCCGCAGTCTCAACGCGACGAGTTGAACGGGGTTTTGCAACGCGCGCGCGATCCTAACGCGCAGGCGAGTGAGACGCTTTCAGACGGAAAAGGATTCGACCTGAGCGCAGTTCCATTAACCGGATCTTTGCGTTTGATCCTGGTGCCGCATCGCCTCGGAGACACCGACATCAACGACACGATTGCCGGTTCGCAACGCGAGTATCAGCATTTGCTTCAAAGACAACGCAAGGTGCGCCTGCTGGGACTCTCCACACTCGGTCTCATGACCTTGTTGTTGCTGTTTGCTTCGACCTGGGTGGCCATCCACCTTGCTCACGGCTTAGCGGCTCCCATCAGATCCCTGGCTGAAGCTTCGAAGGAAGTTGCGCGCGGAAATCTGGCCCACCGGGTTGATACTATTGCTGACGACGAGTTGGCCCTGTTGGCGGAATCGTTCAATCAAATGACGGCAGAACTCGAGGAAAACCGGGGGCACATTGAAGAGGGCGCCACGGCCCTGCGGGACAAGAACCTGGCGTTGGAGGAACGGCGCAACTATATCGAGACGGTGCTCGAGTCGCTTTCAACCGGCGTGGTCTCCCTCGACCAAAACGATTGCGTGACGACCATCAACACCGCGGCCGTATCAATTTTGAAGCTCAGCGAGGCACCCCCGGCCTGGGCCAAGCTGACGAGCTTGTTGAGTAGCGAGGACCGGGTTCCGCTTGAGCGCCTGATGCGACGCGCGCGTCGTGCCGGCCGTGCGGCAGAGCAGAGTCAGTTGACGCGCGGCACCGTCGGCGGCGCGATTCCGGTGGCGCTCACGGCGACTGCGTTAAGAGGGGTTCCGGGCGAGGGCCGCGGCGTAGTGCTCGTAATCGAAGATCTTTCAGAGTTGCTGTCCGCGCAGCGCGCTGCCGCCTGGAGCGAGGTGGCGCGACGCATCGCACACGAGATCAAGAATCCGTTGACACCAATTCAACTTTCGGCTGAACGAATCGCGCGCAACTTCCGGATACGTGTTAACGGGTCAGAACCGGAAGCGCTAGCGACCGGGCATGCTAACCAGACTGAGATCTTGGACGTCGGTTCAGCCAACGGCCAGGGCGACAATGGCTTTGCCCTGACTGAAGAGAATCGCGAAGAACTAACCCGGGTGGTTGAAGAATGCACGAGTTCAATCACGCGCGAAGTGGCCAGCTTGAAAGCTTTGGTGGACGAGTTCTCTCGTTTCGCCAGAATGCCGCCTCCACGCATGGAGCCCGGTGACCTGAACGAAGTAATTCGGCAGGCGGTTCAGCTATACGCCGACCGTTTGGATGGTGTCGAACTGCAATTGCTCCTGGCGGACGAACTGCCACCGGCCATGCTGGATACCGAGCAACTGAAACGAGTGTTCGTGAATTTGACTGACAACGCATTGGAAGCAGTGGCGACTGTGGCCGACCAGCGTGGCCTAACGATCAAGACCCGGCACGACGCAGCGCGCGATCTCTTGATAGCCACAGTCGAAGACACCGGCGAAGGCATTCCAGCCGGAGATTTCAAGCGATTATTCCAGCCTTACTTTTCGACGCGCGGCCGAGGCACGGGCCTCGGCCTGGCGATCGTCGCACGGATCATCACTGAACACGGCGGGCGTGTTTTTGCTGAAGCGAACGTTCCGCAGGGCGCAAGGTTTGTTATGGAGTTGCCAGTCGGTGGTCAATAAGTAGGCATAATCTTCAAAGATGTCTGAATCCATTCTCATCGTTGACGACGAGCGCGGTATCCGCGAAACGTTGAGCGCTGTGCTGCGCGACGAAGGCTTCACGGCCGACGCGGTCGCCACCGGCGAAGAGTGTCTGAAGGCGATCGCTCGCCGCGCCTATGGCTGTGTGCTGCTCGATGTTTGGTTGCCCGGGATCAACGGCCTCGAAACTCTGAATCAGATGCGCGAGTCGAACTGCGACGCCGCCGTCGTGATCATCTCTGGTCATGGCAATATCGAAACCGCGGTGCGCGCCACGAAGCTCGGCGCGTTCGACTTTATTGAGAAGCCGCTTTCGATCGAGAAGACCGTGCTCACCGTTCGCAACGCCCTGCGGCAGCGGCAACTCCAGCGCGCCAATGAAGAGATGTCCGCCGAATTGACGGCCGAGTATCAAATGGTTGGCGAGTCGGTCGCGATGCGCGCGCTGCGCAAGCAGATCACTGTGGTGGCCCCGACCGACGGTCGCGTTTTGATTTCGGGTGAGTCGGGCGCCGGCAAAGAGTTAGTGGCGCGCGCGATTCACGCTCAGTCTCGTCGCGCGGCCGCTCCTTTTATTGAAGTCAATTCGGCAGCAATTCCTGAAGAACTGATCGAGTCGGAACTTTTCGGCCACGTCAAAGGCTCGTTCACGGGTGCGACCTCCGCGAAGAAAGGCAAGTTCGAGGTCGCGGATGGCGCGACGCTCTTTCTTGACGAAGTCTCGGATATGAGTCCAAACGTGCAAGCGAAAGTTTTGCGCGTGCTCGAAGAGCAACGCTTTGAACCAGTCGGCAGCAACACACCCATCAGCGTGGACGTGCGGGTGATCGCCGCGACCAACAAGCGTCTGGATGAAGAGATCGAGAAGGGAACTTTCCGTAGCGATCTCTTCTTCCGGTTGAATGTAATTCCGTTTGAGGTGCCGCCGTTGCGCGAGCGTCTGGAAGACGTGCCGATGCTGATCGAGCATTTCAATCAACGATTCGGCAAAGCTTACGGGAAAGAACCCAAGCGTTTTGATCCGAAGGCGATCGAAGCGATGCAGCGATACTCCTGGCCCGGCAATGT
>JAWVEM010000270.1:0-4413 GCA_033856735.1 Blastocatellia bacterium | reverse complement strand
CGCGGACCGCTTCGATGGCGGCCACTAGCCTGGGCAAAACGGACGGCTCGGCAAACGGGACGTTGTGCGCGCCGAGGACCAGTTTCAGTGGCGCACGGCGCTCCAGATCGCCGGGTTCGAGCGCGGCCAGTTTTTTTACCGAGGAGACGTAAGCGTCGAGATCGGTTTCTGGACGGAAGAGCCAGATCGGCGCTGGATAGTAAGTGTCTCCGGTGAAGAGCAGGCCATTGGCGCGGTCGATCAGAGAAATGGCATCGGGCGTGTGGCCGGGCGTAGCGATAATTTCCAACGTGCGTCCGCCAAGATTGATCTTGAAGCCGTCGTGCACGAACAAAGAAATGTGCCACGGTTTTGTTTGATAGGTTGCGGCGTTAAAACCTTTTGGCAAATCGCCGCAGATTTCGCCGGGCGCGATTTCCTCTTGCGCCGCCTCGCGAGAGCCCTTGGCATTGGCGCGAGTGAAATCGGTGTCCATGCCGTAGACAAAATTGAATTGCCAGTTTCCGCCGACGTGATCGTCGTGGGTATGCGAATTCAGCACGACGATGGGGCGGGAAGTCAGTTGCGAGACGACTTTGTGGATGTCGGCGATGCCCATGCCAGTGTCGAAAAGCAGAACTTGTTTGGTGCCGACGATTAAATACGAAATGGTTTCTTCCGACTGATGGGGCTCGTAAATGGCGAAGACGCCGGGAGAAACTTTGTAAACCTCGAACCACGGTTCGTTGGGCAGGACGCGTTGCAGCGATCTGTATTCGGGGCGCGGAAGAGGCTTGCACCAATCCGGCATGTAACTTGAAGTCTGCGCAGCCGATGAAGCATGAAAAAGAAAGCGGGCGCAGTAGTGCTGCGTGCCTACAAGGGCCGGTGAGGCGCCCGCGGGAACACACAGCGTCGCCAGGGTGAGCAGGATCGCAATCTGTTTCATCAATTGTTCACTTCGCGCCAGAGACGAATATGGCTTTGGGGATCATCATGTGGACGCCTTTGTTGCCGTCCACTAATTCGGTGATGTGGAGATCGGCAGCGACGCTGGCCAGCATGTAGGCGTCATCGCGAGAGAGATGCTTTTCGGTTACCAGAAAATCGACCATCTCGCGAACGGCAAGCGTGGCGCAGGCGTTCAAGTCGTCATTGAAGCCCATAGTCATGTAATGCGTGGGAGTTTCGGCGCGCGGCCATTTGAGGTGCATGTCTTTGCGTACGACGAATTGAAATGTACCTACGAGAGAAGTTTCGATGGCGGTGATGTCCACTTCGCCGTCGCCCTGGCCGGCGTGGCCGTCGCCAACTTCAAAAAGCGCGCCGGGTGCATGCACGGGGAGATACAGCGTGGTGCCGGCGACGAGATCTTTGTTGTCCATATTGCCGCCCATGATCCAGGGTGGCGCGCTGTTCCACTTGCCGACGCTTTCCGGCGGCGCGTCGCCCATGCTGCCGAAAAAGGGATGCAGCGGAATTTCAATGCCCGGCGCGAATTTTGCGACCATGCGCTTTTCGTCGAGCGGAATAATCTTCGTTTTCGCGTAAGGAAAATCGTCGGGAATGTACCCGCGACCGGGGCCGAAGCCGTTGTAGGCGTAGGGAATCGCCAGCTTGATGGCGACAATTTTTACTTCGAGAACGTCGTCGGGCTCCGCCCCTTCCACAAAGATCGGACCGGTGAGGACGTGTCCGCCCGGCCCTTTCTCTTTCACCTGGTCGGTGATGTCGCGCAGTGATTGCTCGACTTGATCAGCGGGCACGCCGGCGTGCTCCAGTCCCTTGGGACTGTTGGTGAGCAAAGTTTCGACCTCCACGGTGTCGCCCGATTTGACGCGCAAAACGGGCGCAGCCTTCGCATCGTAATATCCCCACGCTACAGTCTTAGGCGTAGCCTTCAGCGTATACGTCGCCTGGGCACTCGCTCGTGGGATCACCGAGAACGCGACCACTAATAGCAGTCCAAAATCGAAAGCCACAACGCGACGATTCATTGCCATCATTGAATTGCACCCTCTAAAATCGACCCACTTGGGCATTGATCGCCCTCCTTGGAATTATCTACATTGCTGACTAAAAGCCTCATGCGCAATTCCGAATGGGACATGATTCTAGCCCGTCGCGGCTTGAGCACATTTAAGAATCGCAGTGCGCTTCTTTGTCCCTTGTCGTGTGTCACGAATACATCACAATCGGGAAGGAAAATTGCGAACCACAAATCAGCCGCGCACGGTTTGCCCTTCACTCCATACTTCTCCTCTCGAATCGCTCGAGAAAAGATGGAATGTGCCTAGCCGCATAATAAAGCGGCCAACAGGGGATGTCGCGGACAAAAATCGCCATGGCGCCGATCGCTACGGCTGCTCGCTAAACCACCAACGAGGCGATCCGGTGTGCAGAAATCGATTGCTTGTCCGACGAGATGAACTTGAAGAAAGTTTGTTACGCGGACTCGCCGAGTCGGTGCTGCGTACCGAAGTTGTTGATTACGCCGTCGCACGGATGGAAGAGGCTCTTCGAAAGAGATTCGAGGAACTTGACGCTGAGCTTGAGCATCTTCGACAACGAAAGCAGCAGATCGAGGGAGAGATTGCCCGCTTAGTTCAGGAGATTGCTGGCGGTCAAGGGTCGTTGAGCATCATGGCTGCAATCGGAGAACGGGAGCGTGAACTCCGTGACATCACCGACAAACTACTGGAACCGCGTCCCGGATCATTGCGCTCCACTCTCGATGAGTTGCGAACCTTCGCTGTATCGCGACTCACAAACATCCGCAACCTAATCGCGCATCCAGAGAGTGTTGACCAAGCTCGGGCTGCCCTCGCTAAACACTTCGGCGCGTTCACCCTCGAGCCTGTCACACAGGCTGGGAAAACGACATATCTTGCTCACGGCAACGTAGATTTCTTTGGGGATAAAGCGATGGCGCGAACGGGTGGTGCCGGGGGCCCGGCATGGACCGAACGCCTGCCGGTTCGTTTCGAGTGGTTGGCTGCGGCATGAGTCCGAAACGAACCTGTCTGGACTGGATCTCGGGACGTTTGGCAGACGCCTAGCCTTGGGCGGAGTGTAGAGTCGCGCGGCTAGCCGGAATTGAGGATTGGGACGAGTGCGTTTACGGGGGCGATCAAGCGAATTGAAGGCGTTTGAGTTTGATGTGGGTGGTGCGGAGGTGGGCGAGGTCGTAGTGGACCTGCTGGGTGAGCCAGGATTCGGGGCTGCCGCCGAAAACTTTGGAGAGGCGGACGGCCATTTCAGGAGAGATGCCGCGTTTTCCGTAGACGAGCTCGGAGAGAGTGGTGCGAGTGACACCGAGGGCAGCGGCGGCTTGAGTGATGGTCAAGCCTATCGGTTCGTTACATTGGCGCAGGACAAAGCCGCCTGGATGGGGTGGATTCTTCATCGGCATGGTTGGTTCTCCTTCAGTGCCAATTCTTCCAAGGCAATCCTTCCGTGGCAATGCCTCAATGATAGTCGAGATAATCTACGTCGAACGCATCGCCGTCAGCGAAACGAAAGATCACTCGCCAGTTAGCCCGGACAGTGACCGCCCAAAAGCCTTTCATTTCACCCTTGAGAGGATGTAGCCGGAAACCAGGTAGATCCACGTCGGCGACGGTAGCCGACGCGTCCAAACGAACGAGAATATCGCGGAGCCTGTCGGCGTGCTGGCTCACAACGCCGCGATGGTCGTCGTCTTCGTAAAGGCGTTTGAGGCCTTTGTGGCGGATCGACCGGATCACATCTTAGCGTAATGCGTTACGTAACGCATGTCAAGAAGTCAAACCGAAACGGGCTTAGTTTTCCTTTGGACGCGCATCGGATCAGACGATCGAACAGAGCAGCTAATACATAGCAGTCCCCGCACACAATTCCAGATCGACGTGGCGGCATGAAGCGACCAAACCCACGAGCGCCCCTGCGCCACGCTTCGCTATGGTGGTGCCGGGAGGGCAGTGGACCCAACCTTCGGTGGGTTCGACTCCCATCGCCCACTACAGATTCACAGAAAGCAAGTCACTTACTCATATCGATTGGAGTCAAGATCAAACGAAGGAAACGCTAGATTTTTTCTACTTGGTTTCCTTCAGTGGCGGTCAATCTGCCAAATATCGCTGTTGGCTTTTGGTCTGTTGGATGATTTTGGCATGACGTTTTGCATGACGAACGAGCAAAGCGACGCCGACAGCGCGACTGGTCGATACGACAAGCTGCGGCGAGAAACATCGGAACCGAATTGACCTTTCATGGCAGGCCTTTCTGTTTTCAGCGTGTCAATCAATTTTCCGACGCAGCGCCAGACCGCTTGCGAACATCAGGATCCGCGGAGGCGTCTTGAACTTCTAGCGTTTGACCAGCCTCCAGTCGGTGACGCACAGCGTTGATTTGCTCACTAAGAATCGCCAACTCTTTCTGACGTTGAGCAAACTT
>JAWVEM010000269.1:0-5208 GCA_033856735.1 Blastocatellia bacterium | reverse complement strand
GGGCAAGCGAGAAATTGAGTCTATCGCCTTCTCTTTGATTGTCTTCATTGAGTCTCTTCGAAAACCCGCGTAGCGGGTGCAAGCATAAAGCCTGGGGTGGAGCGAAGCGAAACCCCAGGATGACGATTTAATAAAGGAGGTGCGATAGCCCACCAACTAGAGTACTCGAGATGAGTAAGCTGTCGCCCACTTCGCGGGCTACTTCTCTGTACTCCGACGATCCTGGGGTTTCGCTTCGCTCCACCCCAGGCTTTATGCTGCCGCCGCGCTTCGGCGGCTCAATTCAAATCCATGTCTTTGGATTCTGCCGGTCCCAACTATCAAACTCTCCCGGAAATGGTCAGTTCCTCCTTCAGGCCCTCGCCGAGACAGCATCTTTCTTTGCCTTCCCCAATACTACGTTATCGATCAACCGCGTCTTGCCAATAAAGACAGCCAGGGAAATCAACGCCGGCCGATCGTCGATTTTATCCAACGACTCCAAAGTCTCTGCGTCGTTCACACCCACGTAATCGATCCGCACCAGCGGTTCGTCCTCGATCATCGCCCGCACCAGTTCGATCAAACGCTGGGCGCTATGCTCGCCTTCGGCGTAAGCTTCGCGGGCTTTTGTTAGCGCGCGATTCAGCACCGCCGCGGCGCGGCGCTGTTCATCGTCGAGATAACTATTACGAGAAGACATCGCCAACCCCGACTCTTCACGAACGATAGGCACGACTACGATCTCGGTATTGAAAGCGAGATCGCGGACCATGCGCTTGATCAGCACCGCCTGCTGCGCGTCCTTCTGTCCAAAAAAAGCGAAGTCGGGTTTCACCGCATTGAGCAGAATCGCAACTACTGTCGTCACCCCGCGAAAATGGCCGGGCCGGGATGCGCCTTCCAGTTCGTCCGACGCGCCGTCGACCGTGACGTAAGTCGAAAAACCCGGCGGATAAATCTCTTCGACGGTCGGCGCGAAAACATAATCGACATTGTATTCGGCCAGCAGCGCGGCATCGCGCGTGAGATCACGCGGGTAAGCATTAAAGTCTTCCGCCGGACTGAACTGGGCCGGGTTGACGAAGATTGAGACTACGACGACATCGCACATCGCACGGGCTTCGTGGATCAGGCTGAGATGTCCTTCGTGCAGCGCGCCCATCGTGGGAACAAAGCCGATAGTTCGGTTGTCTTCGCGGCGCAATTTGCGCGCGACCGACATCATCCGCTTGCGACGATTGATGATTTCCATAAAAGAAACGGCCGCAAAAAGGCACAAAAGGCACAAAGACTTAAGAGAAAATAACCGACGCCGAAAGCAACTGCTGCCCTTCAGCCTTGCTTGTGCCTTTTGTGCCTTCTTGTGGCTTCGTACTTACTTGTTCACCTTCTTGATTTCGATCTTCAATTCTTCAGCAGCCGCGGCTGGCAAACCATACGATTCCTCTTCAGACGGGTAACTGCCATTGCGCACGTCTTCCGCCCAGCGGGTAATCGCATCGGTAATCGTCTCGCGCAGATTCGCGTACTCGCGCACGAAGCGGGGCAACTTACCAAAAGCCAAACCCAGGAGATCGTGAAACACCAGCACCTGGATGTCGCAATGCACGCCGGCGCCGATGCCAATCGTGGGAATGCTGACGCTGTTAGTAATCAACTCCGCGATTTCGCGCGGCACTAATTCGAGGACGATCGCAAATGCCCCGGCCTCCTCCAGCGCGTAAGCGTCATCCAGCAACTGGCGCGCGGCATCAGCCGTCTTGCCCTGAACGCGGTAAGCTCCCAACTGGTTGATCGATTGTGGTGTCAAACCAATGTGGCCCATCACCGAGATCTCTTCGTTGACGAGACGTTCTACGAGCTTCACCCGCTTCCTGCCGCCTTCGAGCTTCACTGCTTCAGCGCCGGATTCCTTAACCAGGCGCAGCGCGGCGCGCACCGTGTCGTCCGCGCCGGTGTGAAACGATCCGTAAGGCATGTCCGCGACGAGCAGCGCTCGTTGGACACCGCGTCGCACGGCCTTGACGTGAATCAGAATGTCTTCGAGAGTGACGGGCACGGTGTTGCCGTAACCCAGCACGACATTACCCACGCTGTCGCCGACCAGGATGATGTCGATGCCGGCTTCGTCAACAATGCGGGCCGTTGGATAGTCGTAAGCGGTCAGGCAGACGAGACGCTCGCCGCGTTCCTTGCTGGCTTTCAAAGAAGGCGCCGTGACCTTCTCGGGGCGCTCAGGCTTTAGATAGGGCATTTTGTGTTCTCTGAAGTTGGACTGAAACCGCGTCAAATTATAAGTGAGGCGATTAAGGGCCGCAACCTGAATATTTTGGGCCGACGAGAGTTACAACTCTAGTTGGGCTTTCAGAAACCCGCAATGCCCAACTAAAGTCGTTACTCTGAACCTGTTTGCCTCACGCTTCAGCCGCTCGTTATAATCGCCACGACAATCATGCCAATCAACTTAAACGGAATTCTGCTGCCGGTTACTACGCCGTTTCTGGCGAATGAGGATCTGGACATTGAGGGTCTGAATCAGAACGTCGCCCAATGGAACAACGCGGGCATTACGGGTTATGTAGTGCTCGGCTCGACTGGCGAACGCGCGAACCTCGACGAGATTGAATACCGGCAGGTGATTGAGACTGCGCGACGAGCTGTGCCCGAAAAGCTCACCTTCATCGCGGGCGCCGGCCAGCAAAGCACCCGCGGCACTATTAAGGAGATCGAGGCAGCAACGAAGGCGGGCGCCGAAGCCGTGCTCGTCATCACCCCGAGTTTTTATAAATCGGCAATCACTCAGGAGGCGCTGGTTCGACATTACCAGGCAGTCGCGGATGCTGCGCGGGTTCCAGTCATTCTTTACAGCATGCCGGACCTGACTGGCATTAAGATCGAGCCGGAAACCGCGGCGCGCTTGAGTGAGCACGAAAACATCATCGGCATGAAAGACAGTTCCGCAGATGTTGCCAAGTTCGCGGAGACCGTCGATCTGGTACCCGACGACTTCGCGATGATGATCGGAAACGGCACGGTGCTTTGCGAAACTTTGCGGGCGGGCGCGCGCGGCGGGATCCTCGCGGTCGGCTGTGTCGTGCCGAATTTGTGCCTTGAAATTTACCGGGCGGTCCAGGCAGGCGATCTCGATCACGCTAACACTTTGCAAGAGTCACTGACTCCATTGGCTCGCGCGGTCACCAAGACCTACGGCATCGGCGGACTGAAAGCCGCGTTGGACATGGCCGGTTTGGTTGGTGGCGCGGTGCGTGCTCCCTTACAGTCTCCTAACGAGACTGCAACCGTCGAGATCGCGCGATTGCTCGCACAAGCGAACCAGGCTTCGCACGAAGCCTCATCCCGTGATGTTGCGCTTGCGGCCAGCGGTTCCTCGCTAGCACATCAAGGGCACGACGCGTAGAATTAATCTCGCAGGAGCAACCCCAAACTTGAGCACAGCCGAAATTGCCTGTCACAGTACCCCGGAACAAGCCGGACTGCGCGTTGAAACAATTCCTTTCGATCAAATTCCCCAGCAGAGTCGTCTCTTCCTCGACTATCTAAGCGATCCGATCTCGCTGCGGCGCTTCTATCCGGAAGCGGTGCCGTCGCATTACGCAGTTTCCGAACGGCGCGACCGCGTGCTCGCCAATCACGCGACCGATCGCGCCGCGGTTTGCGATGCGCTCGACCAAATGAATCGCAGGTGGGGCGCCTCGGAAAAGACTCTGGCAAATATTCGCCAGTTGCGCGATGCCGATTGCATCGCCGTCGTCTCCGGCCAGCAAGCAGGAATGTTCACCGGGCCGCTTTATACGATTTATAAAGCCCTTTCAGCGGTAAAACTCGCCGAGTGCATGAGCCAGCGAGGGATGAAAGCGGTTCCGGTCTTCTGGATTGCTACCGAAGATCACGACTTTGCGGAAGTCGCCAAAGCCGAAATCATTAATCGCGAATGCGCCCTCAGTAACGTCTCCATCCCGGCGGGAGTTCATCCCGACGGCGTTCCGGTGGGCCAGGTCGTGCTCGACGAATCAATCGAAGCGACCGTGCAGAGTTTGCTTGCCGCGCTACCGAAGACCGAGTTCAGCGACGATCTCGAAAAGCTTTTGGTTAGTGCTTATCAGCCGGGACGAAAGTTTGGCGATGCGTTTGCGCAGATGTTGACCTCGCTCATCGGACAACAGGGATTGATTCTGCTCGACCCGCTTGATTCGCAATTGAAGCAGGCGGCCGCGCCACTGTATGCCGAGGCGGCTCGCCGCGCGCACGACATTGCACTCGCGATCGTCGAACGCAGCCGCGAACTGGAACAGGCCGGGTATCACGCTCAGGTTGCGCCGTCCGAAAATTCTTTCCCGCTGTTTTGGCATGACGACCACGGCGCGCGTCATGCGCTCACGAGAACGCAAACCGGCAAGTACCGGACAAAGGCCGGTGGCGAAGAGTATTCAGCCGACGGACTCGCCGAGTGGTCCTTGCGCGAGCCCGATCGCTTTAGTCCTAACGTTACGCTGCGTGCCGTCGTGCAGGATTTTCTATTACCGACGATCGCTTACTACGGCGGCGCCGCGGAGATCGCGTACTTTGCGCAAACCGCGGAGGTCTATCGCATCCTTGATCGACCAGTCACTCCAATTCTTCATCGCGCCAGCCTGACGCTGGTTGAACGGCACACGTGGCGCTCGCTGGATCGCTATGGCATTCGTTTGATTGATTTTTTCAGCGGCACAGACCACGTTATGGCGCGCGTGGTGAAGGAATATTTAGGGAGAGAAACTTCCGAGGCCTTTGATCACACGACTCGATCCTTCAACAATGAACTCGATGACTTACAAGAGCAGCTCCGTCGGGTCGATCCTACGCTGGCCGAAGCTCTGGAGAAGGGGCGGCGCAAAATCAATTATCAGATCGACGGCCTGCGCACGCGCTTCAATCGCGCCCAGGTGGGCCGCGACGAAGCCGTGCATCGCCAAATAGAACGCGCCTTTGATCAGCTGTATCCCGGAAAGACACTCCAGGAGCGCCGCATTAACATTACATCACTGCTGGCCCGTCACGGTCGCTATGTGGTCGAGTGGATCTATAACGCGATTGAGCTCGAGTCGAATGATCACGAAGTTGTTTATTTGTGAAGCAAGTTCACGGAGCGCCGGCATCCTGCCCGCCAGCGCGCCTTAGCGCGCTCAACCGTTGATAAAGGCGGCAGATTGTTCGCGCTTCGCGCTC
>JAWVEM010000268.1:0-7281 GCA_033856735.1 Blastocatellia bacterium | reverse complement strand
TCAAAATCTGCCGCATCCGCGCGAGCTCAATCACCACGCCGCGATCTATTGCCAACGCGCCACCCGAAAGGCCCGTGCCGGCCCCACGCGGCGCGAAGCTCACACCTTCTTGCGACAGCAGTTGCAGCACCTCCGAAGTTTCTTCGGTTGAGGTAGGGAAGACCACGGCGCGCGGCGGATACTTGTGCTGCGGCAGGCCGTCGCACTCATAGACGAGCAACTCTTCAGGCTCGCTGATAACGTTCTCGCGGCCAACGATCGCGCGAAGATTTTTGATGAGTTGATCCACTGCTGAGCAACAGAGTAGCCGGAACCGGATGCAGCTTCAACTCAGCACGATTGCGCTTCCGAAATGACTCGTAGTCGTTATCAGACTCCTGAAGATAACGATCAATTTGGGCGCGGTTACTCTGCTCGGAATGGAACTTCTCGAGAGTTGTCGGATTGATCTTGGTCGGGTCCTGAGCGCAGTCCGGATCGATCAGCTCTGATCGTTTAGGTAATCGCCTGGTTCATGAAGCCTGTCCACGATAGAGCCGATAACCTAAGTAAACAATCATTCCCACCGCCGCCGCAATCACTGCCGTGACCGCTTCTCTTAACGTGCTGTTCGCCAAAAGCCAAACTGCGAGGATCAGCGCAGCGACCGCGATGATCGGACCCCCGCGGACTTTGAACATCGCTACCGGCACTCCTGCTCTCCGGCGCAGTACCGGCAGCGCGGCGCACGTCACCGCATAAGTCACCAAACGCGCGATTGCACTGATCGTCAACGCCGCTACAAAGGAACTTCTCAGCGTTAACACCAGCATCACGCCAGCCGTCACGAGGATCGCGATGTGCGGAGTAAAAAAGCGCCGGTGGATGGCGGCGAAGATTGCCGGCAATTGCTTCTGCTCGGCAATAGCGAACGGCACGCGCGAACCGGACAGCAAAACGATATTCAAGTTCCCGGCGATCGAAATGATGGCGCCCGCGGAAATGATCGCCGCGCCCGTCGTCCCCATGAATCGCCGGCCGGCATCGGCGAGCGGCTTTTGCGAGCTCGCTAACTCAGGCAAGGTTCCGATGCAAACTACCTGGATCAAAATGTAAGTAAAGGCGACTACGGCGATCGAGATCAGAAGAGCTCGCGGCAGGTGTTTTTGCGGATTGCGAATTTCACCGGCCGGAATCGCTGCCATCTCAAATCCCGTAAAGGCATAGATCAGCAGCAGCACCGATTGCGAGAACGCGCCCGCCGACGGAGGCGCGCCCAAAGCGAAGGCGTGCGGGTTGAGAAAGAACAGGCCCGCCGCGACAAAGATGAGCATCGGGATTAGTTTGCCCACGGTGAACAAGTTGCTCGCGATGGCAGCCTGTCGCACACCAAACACATTTAGCGCGGTCAACGAAAGCACCACGCCAGTGATGATGAGAGCTCGTGGGATTGTCGAGTTTGCCGGCGCCCAAAAGAACGCCAGATAGCTGACCATTAAATTGCAGTTGGCTGCGAAAGCCGTCAGGCGTGCCAGCCAGATCAGCCAACCAACTTCGAACGCGACGGTTGGTCCGAATGCTTCGCGCGCATAGAGGTAAGGACCGCCCGTTTCGTCGAAGCGACTGCCAACTTCGGCAAAGCAAAGAACAATTAGAATCACGACCAGCGCGCACGCGACAAAAGCGATAAGGCTGTACGATCCAATCAGCGCGAAGACCTTCGACGGCAAGCCAAAGATTCCCGCCCCGATCACGGCGTTGATGGTCACCGCGACCAGGTCCCCCTTGCGAATGCCACGGATCAGGCCTTCTGGAGACGTGTTTGAAAGTGCAGTTGAGTCTGCTTTCATGGATTGGCTGGTGACGGCTATGCCGCCTGATGTGCGGAAAGGCTCTGCCTTTCCGATCCACTTATTCAAGAACCCAGCGAGGCTACCCTTCGCTTTGGAGGCATTAGCTCATAACTTCTTGAGCTTTGGCGGAAGCCTCACATCGAGCGAGATTCCGGTACAGAACCGCGAGCGGTAGCGAGCTGGATCAAGACGCAAGCTGGGCCGTCTCCTGGTTCCGGTCGCTACCGCTCCCGGTTCTGTAACTGCCGTTCGCTAACGCAAACTCGATCCCTCGATCACTTGTTCAGCCGCGCTCAGCCAGAGCTTCGCGCGCGACTTCCTTGTCGTCAAAGTGAAAAACTTCGCGGCCGATGATCTGATAATCCTCGTGACCCTTGCCTGCGATCAAAACCAAATCATCCGTTCGCGCCTGGGCAATCGCGTGATTGATTGCTTCCCGGCGGTCGGCGATCTTTTCATAAGGCTTGCCGGTCTTTTGAATTCCCGCTTCCGCGTCGGCCAGGATTTTGTTCGGGTCTTCGGTGCGCGGGTTGTCCGAAGTAAGAATCACGACATCACTCAAAGACCCGGCCGCTTCGCCCATCGGCGCGCGCTTTGATCCGTCTCGATCACCGCCACACCCAAACACCGTAATGATTCTTCCTTTGGTTACCTCGCGCGCCGTGCGCAGCACATTCAACAGCGCATCGTCGCTGTGCGCGTAGTCGACTACAACCGCAAAGTCGCCATCGTGCGGCACGCGCTCAAAGCGTCCGGGCGCGCCGGTACATGTCTCCAACGCTTTCGTGATCACATCAAGGTCATAGCCAAGCGCGAGGCCGCTCGCCACCGCCGTCAACGTGTTGTAGATATGCGGCGGCCCGACCAGAGGTGAATGAAAATCACGATCGCCCGCTGGCGTGCGTAAACGAAAACGCATGCCCGCTAAAGAGAATTCGGGATCAGCGGCGGTGACATCGGCGTCTGCGTTTACCGCATAGCGAATCACGCGCAGCCCTTCGCGATCGAGTCGATTCGCGAGCTCAACTCCGTAAGAATCATCGACATTGATGACCGAAGTCTTCGGCCTTGACCCGAGACGCCCATCGAACAAGCGCTGCTTCGCGTACCAGTAGTTCTCCATCGTCTTATGATAATCCAGGTGGTCGCGCGTCAGGTTCGTGAAAGCCGCGACGGCGAAATCGAGTTCGTCGCAACGATGAAAATCCATCGCTTGTGAAGAAGCTTCCATCACTGCCGTGCGGCACCCGAGATCGACTGCCTGGCGCAGCAATCGCTGCATGTCAGTGGCTTCCGGAGTAGTGCGTCCGGCCTTCTTTGGTTCTGGGCCGAGCCGGTATTCGACCGTGCCCGTCATGGCGACCGGTTCGCCCGCGGCTTCGGGAATCGAGGCGATCAGATAAGCAGTGGTCGTCTTGCCATTCGTTCCGGTGATACCGACCAGTTGCAGTTCGCGCGACGGATGATGATGGACTGCGGCAGCGGCGAGGGCCATTCCGCGCCGGACATCGGTGACTCTGATCCAAGCGGGGGCAAGCCCCCTTCCTGACTGCAATTCTGGTGGAGGATCGAGCTCCGATAAGATACCAGCCGCGCCCTGTTCGATCACTTGTGGAATGAACTTGTGCGCATCGAATAACTCGCCGCGCACAGCCACAAACAACGCGCCATTGCCCGCTTGACGCGAGTCATGCGTGACATCGGTTACCAGGGCTCGCTCGTCGCCGCTCAATTTGCCGTCAACTGCTCTGGCAACTTCTCCGAGGGTTACGCCTTGAAACTTTTCCGTTGTGTTTTCATTGCTCATAAATGTGAGTTTGAATTCTACGTAGGCGATCGTGAAAAGTCATCCGAGAGTCCCGCTTGTCTCGCGCGCAACCTGACCTTTGGAGTGCGGCAAGCGTAGCGCGACACCACTTTGGATCTCCGGCACACTTCAGTTGCTGATCGTAGTTTGTCACGCAAGTTGAAATGACAAATTTCAAAAGAAGCTCCGATCAAATTCTGGCTTAGAGCTTCCTCAAGTTTACGATCTTCGATCCCAGGACGGTAATCGATCGCGCGACGTTTGAAGAGCCGAACCAATACCCGGTGGGAATCAAGTTCGTAATCGTCGATGGTGAGATCTAGGTGGATAACGGCCAACGCACACCGGCGTTAGCAGGGCGCGTGCGGCGCGGGCCGGGATATGGACAAAATAGCCGACGGAGCGCGGACATCCCTGTCCGCATTGAGCGCGAAGCGCGCGAACAGACTAGAGTCAACCAGTTGCCGTGACGCGGCTCTGCCGCCTGCTGTGCGGTAGGCTCCGCCTTACCGATCGCGGCTGTTCTTCTCTCTCGACGAACAATTTGATCTACGGCTCACGAAAACCCAAAGGCTTTTCGCACACCAGGCGGCGGAGCCGCACCAAGGGCGGAAAGGGATGTCCGCGCTCCACATTAGATCTTGATGATGATGTTCTTCCGGAACAGCAACCACATGAAGAACAGCCAGAGCAGGATGAATGAAATCGCGTATGCCAGCGATGCTCTGTTGGGCGGAAGCCATGACGCGAAAGCGCCGTTGTAGATGAAGGCCTGCATCGAGGGGCGAGTACCATCAGCGCGCGGTATCTTGATCAGACCCATCAAGCGCGCCATGATTCCAGTCCCCACAAACAAAACAATTGCGTTCACGCCAAAGATCACGAACGGTTTCGTCCACCGCCGATAACCTTTGATATCAATCACCCAGTAACACAAGGCCAGAAATTGCAGCGCCAGCCCTCCGGTAAAGAAAACATACGAACTGGTCCAGAGCGATTTGTTAATTGGAAACCACGCGTTCCATGCCCATCCGACGACGACGCAACACACGCCGGCGATGAACATGTGCGCGACCCTCTCAATCGGCGTTCGCGACTTGTCGCGCAGATAGTTTCCGGTCAGCACGCCGAACAGCGTGGTCGCCAGAGCGCCCATCGTGCTCAACAATCCTTCGGGATCGTAGACAATGCCCTGCTTCCAGATGTGCGGGCCAAAAATGCGGCGGTCGATGTAGGAAGCAGGACTGCCTTCCTTGCTCAAATCACCCACGTAGTACCCGGGCGCGGCCACGTGCGTCATTAGCAACCAGTAAACGATCAGCAACGCGACGGCGATAATCGCCGCGGTCCGAGGCCTCGTCGTCAAATAAATTATTGATGCGAAGAGGTAACAGACGGCGATGCGTTGCAGCACTCCGGGAATGCGAATTGTTGAGAGATGAAAATATGGAAAGCCGGCAAGGAACTCGCCCAGCAGAAAAATGAGTGCCGAACGATACATGACTCTTAGGAAAAGCGCGCGCCGGCTGTCACCGCGTTCGATGCGCTTGCCGAATGCCAGAGGGATCGCCACCCCGACGATGAACAGAAAGAACGGGAAGATCAGATCGGTCGGCGTCCAGCCATTCCATTCGGCATGCTCAAGCGGCCAATAGATGTGCGCCCAAGAGCCGGGGTTATTCACCAGCACCATGCCGGCGACCGTCAGGCCGCGAAAGACGTCGAGAAAGATAAGACGATTAGATTCGTTCGGCATAAATCAGTTTCATCTACAAATTACGCAGATTACACAGACGAAAACAGACGAACCGGACCCAATTTGTTCGTGTGATTTCGTGGATCCTTCCTGTCCTTTCCGGAAAGAAACCACGAACATTAGACCAGGAAAAGGCCTCCTCAACTCTGTCATTGTTCCAATCGGCGTAATCTGTGTAATCTGCGGATGACGCCATCGCTACCGGTTCGGCACGGGCGCGACCGGGCGCGTCCCCAATCCAAACTCTTCCGGACTCGGCAAGGTTGAAGTCACCTCGTATTTACGCATCGCGTCATCCATCGCCCGGCTCTTGTTCAGCCAGATCGAAATCATTTGATCGTATCGAGCGGAAACACTGTCCAGCCAGTAAGGCCGATTCTCTGCCAGCCACTCCGCGCGATAACCCTCTTTGAGAAGGGAAAGCTCTTCAGCCATTTCGCGCAGGTTGTTATAGACCGCCCCGGTGTAACGACGGAGCTTGCGCGCTTTCACGCGGTCGCCGAGGTTCAGATAGGCGTCCCAATACTGATCGCTGAATCCCTGCATCACCTCCATGCGCCGGCCCAGGTGATCGAACCGCCGCGCCGCAAACTTCATCGCAGCGATGGCCGTAACGTTGCGATGGGCGCGGCCTTCGTTGCGCATTAACGATTCAGCCACGTCTTCAACCTTCAGACGCATCTGTCGAATTCGATCGGCGGAGGTGCGGGCCTGATTCTGAAACTGGGTCGTGAATGGATCGCGCCAGAAAAGGTCGTCAGTGGTGCCTCCGGCGCCAAGCTGCGTCCCGGCGCTTCCCAACGACCTCTCGGCCTTGACGAACTGATCGCCATCGTTGCGAAAGAACGCCCAATCAAAACTCTGATCGAACTTATCCAAGTCGACCGTGCCTTCCTGCCATGAAGCAGCGGCCCCCAGAACGATCGAGTACCAAGTGGTTTCGAAAAGCGATTCGCCGTCATCGTCCCAGGTCGTATTCATCATTCCAATCGCGCCGGCTTTCTGGCCGTCGCGCACAAAGTTCACGATGTTCTTTCGCCCCGCCTCCAGGTTCGGAAAAATCTGGTTCCAGTTCTGAGCGCCGGGGCAGATGAACTGCTCCAGGCTCGCGTCCTTGAAGGGTTGAATCGACGACCAGAAGTCATCGCGCGCGCCATACTGCCAGTTCATCACGATCATGTCTTTCGGAATTTTGCCGATCAGATCCGGATGGTGTAGAGCGATGTCTCCCCAGAACATCAGCCGGCGGTTGTAAGGCTTCAGCACCTCACGCACGCGATTAAGATGTTCGAAATAAATCGCTCCGACGCCCCGCGTCCTGGCTGCTTCCCTGCTCTGGCCTTCGCCCAGCTCAAACGTCTCATCCTCGCCGATGTGAAAAAACTGGCCGGGAAATAGTTCGTTCAGCTCCTTATACCAATCGGCTATGAGCTTGTAAGTGCCGTCCTGCTGCGGCGAAAGCACATCACCATAAGGCGTCTCAGCCAGCTCGGCATATTTTTCCAGCCGTAGAGCTTTGTGCAAATGACCGAAGGTTTGTTGTTCCGGAACCAGCTCAACGTGATAGCTGCGAGCGTAGACGACGAGTTCGCGAATTTCCGCGGGCGTTAGAGACCCCCCCGCCGGCCCAATCAGCGGATGTGACTCGCTGGCGAACGTGTGCTCCATATAAAAGGAGTGCATGTTGAGTTTGAAGAAAGCTTCGGTGCGAATCTGTCGTTTGATGTAATCGACGGTCGGCACTGGTCCGCGACTGATGTCATCGGACACGGCGCGCCAACGCATGGTGGGCCAGTCGATAACCTTAACGCCGGGAATAAAGGCGTCGGCGCCTTCGCCGCGGACGAGTTGCTTGAGCGTCTGGACGCCATAGAAAGTTCCGATGG
>JAWVEM010000267.1:0-8499 GCA_033856735.1 Blastocatellia bacterium | reverse complement strand
GCCGTGCGCGATATCGAGCCCGATGGAGATTCTTTCAATCCTTCCGCACTCCAACCACTCTTCTACACTAAGGGCGAACTAGCCAACCTGCGTGAAGTGGCGGGGGCCGAGACGTTCGTAGCGACAGGCTTCGATGCCTCGCGCGAAAAGCTGGAAAGCGTCGATCTGACGAAGTACGCGATTCTGCACTTCGCCACGCACGGAATTCTGGATCCCAAACGACCGGAGAACTCAGGCATTTTCCTGTCAATGGTTAACCGCGACGGACAACCCCAGAATGGCTTTGTGGGTCTGCAGGATATTTACGGCCTGCACGCGCCGGTTAATTTAGTTGTCTTGAGCGCCTGTCGCACCGGATTGGGAAAAGACGTGCGGGGCGAAGGCTTAATTGGTCTCACGCGCGGGTTCATGTATGCCGGCGCGTCGAGCGTCGTCGCGAGTTTATGGAAGGTGGACGACGAAGCTACCTCGGAATTAATGAAGCGGTTTTATTCTAATATGCTGCAACACGGGATGACTCCCGCCGCGGCTTTGCGCGCGGCTCAGAATAGCATCCGGCAGGAGCCACAGTGGAGCGCGCCATACTTCTGGGCGGCTTTTACTTTGCAAGGTGACTACCGTGAGTTTATTAAGACACAACCGGCCGTGGCCCGGCGCCAAACTCTGGGGATTATCATGCCGGTAGGCTTGGTTATCTTGTTGGCTGGGGCGGCGGGGTTGTATCGTCGTCAGCGAAGCAGGGAATCGAAATAGAGTAGTCACTTACTCGACTACGAACGAGCCGTTACCCGGGAGGCGTTGTTCTTTGCCGTCGGCGTTAACAGTGAAGACCTTCACCGAGTTCAGCCCTCGTTTTAGTTCAGCCGCCGGAATCACCACAGAGATCGACTGTTTGTCCACGGCCGTCGCCGCATAAGATTTGCTCTGGCCGCTCTCATTCGCCACCTCTACGCGATAACCCACAGCCGGCAGGGACTGATCCGGCACGCGCATTAAGATCCTGAGTCCGTCGGCGTCGCGCGGAAGCTGAACTGCTGAAGGTGGTGTCCCCTGGCCGCGTTCGTTGACGCCGACAACCAGGTTGAGCGTGGCAAAGTTCGCTGGCGCCGACGTTCGGTGGCGCAGGCCCAACCAACCCACGGCTACTATCGCTATAACCGCTACTATCGCGGCCGTCGTCCTGAATAGGAAAGTCCTGGCGCTCCAAAAGGCCGGCGCAACGGCCACAGGCAAAACCCTTTGCTCGCCGCCGGCGCTCGTTACATAGCGGTTCAGCGCTCGGGCAAACCGTAGGTTCTGCTGTCGCTCCGGCGTAGCCAGGAAATACTGTTCAAAATGGGTGCGTTCCTCCGCCGCTAACTTACCTTCAATGTATTCATCAGTAAGTTCTGCTTCGGTCACGAGGATTTCTTCAAATAAATCCTCGTTAATCAGGAGTTCTCGCTCAATCTCTTCTCCGGCGCCATCGGAGAGTTCCCCCAACAGATACCGCCTGATCCGCTCTTGCTGTGTTTGGGTCGGCGTCATAAGAGTCTATCCTTCGGGTCGGGGGCAACCTCTAATAGTTATGCGCGACGGCCGGAAACATTTCAGTTGACCGGTTGTTGCTCCAGACAGTCCACGACGCACCGCTGCAATGTCTGTCGAATTCGGTGGGCCCGAATCCTCAATGCGTTAAGGGCAATTCCGAGTTCGGTCGCCAGCATTTTTCGGTGATCGATCTTCGCTTGTTTGTCTTGCTGGTAATATCGCTCTACCAGCCCGCGGTTTTCCGGCGGTAGTCGGGAGAGGCAATGCTCAAGGCATTGATATTCGGGTTCGATGTCTTCGACCAGCACCTGCGGCGGTGTACTGAGCGTAATAGACGCGGAGTCAACCGGCACATGCGCTAACCGGCCGCTCGTTTTTCTTCCGTATTCCAGGAGAACTTTCTGGGCAACGCCATAGAAATATAGGGCGGGATCGCCGCTGTATTCACGAGCGACCTCAGCTACTCTGGCAGTAACTCGGTTAATCGTTTCATCCGCGATATCCTCGGCTTCGCGGCAGCCGCGACTGGTAAAGATCTTAATTAAGCGCGTTCTAATAGCTTCGTACTTCCTTCCGGCTTGCTCCGGGTCCGGATCAAGCCAGCTTAGTAACGAATCGAACTCCCCCTGAGTTAGCACCCATTTCTTGTTCATTTGGATAGCAAACTTGTCCGCTGCAAACCACAGGTGTAGCGCGGGCACTCCTGATTGATGGTCTGCAGACTCGAATCGGGACTTACTTCAGAACGTGACGCTGGTTTGTTGCTGAGAGAAGCCTCGGCGGCGCGAACCCTCACGTCGTTTCGCGCCCGTACTCCACCAAATAACTCCAAGCTTGGCGCTTGAGCGACGTAGCCACTGTTTTGCTTAGAGTCATGCGCAGAGTAAACGCGTCGCCAAACGATGTCAATGCCGAATCAGACTGGGGGTAAGAGGTACGCCCACGGGTTTGATATTTGCTTGGTTCCCAGGGGTCTGGGTACTTGTTAATGGAGATTCTTTGGCTTTTTTGTCCCACCTTAGGTAACGTTTCGGCGCGTCGAGCCATACAGTGTGAGAGACAAGATATCGAGTTCCTTGCCCACGCGCAGACGGACGGAACGTCCGGCTCCCCTCCGGAGCGCATCTTGACGATGCGTTCCGGCACCCTCCTTTCACGATTTACTTTCCGATCGACGTTTTTAACTCGAGGGTTCGAATTAGGCGGTGGAGGTTGTTTGGGTGGACGCCCAAGGCGTTGGCGGCTTCGGTATAGTTACCTTTTGCCTGCTCCAACGCCTGGAGAATTAGCTCGCGCTTGGCCTGTTTGACTGCTTCGTAGTATTTAGCCGCCAATTTGCCGCTGTTCGCGGATTCCAAAATCCGCTCCGGCAAATCCTCATTCTCGATAACGTCAGAGGTGCCCAGGACGACAGCGCGCTCGATGGCGTTCTCAAGCTCGCGCACGTTGCCCGGCCAATCATAACCCTGCAAGAGCGCCCGCGCTGCCGGCGCTATACCATTCACAGTTCGTTTGCATGCCAGGGCATATTTGGCAACAAAGTAACTGGCCAATAAGGGAATGTCCTCGCGCCTTTCCCTGACCGGGGGCATCGTTATCTTCACGACGTTGAGTCGATGGTAGAGATCGGATCGAAAACTTCCTTTTGCGATTGCCTCATCAAGATTCCGGTTCGTCGCCGCAACTACGCGCACATCCAGCGCGATGGAGCGCGTGCTGCCGAGACGTTCGATTTTATGATCCTGCAGAAAGCGGAGCAGCCGCGATTGCAGTGGCAGCGCTAACTCACCGATTTCGTCAAGAAAGACAGTGCCGCCGTGCGCGACCTCGAGTTTGCCCTTCTTCTGAGTGATGGCCCCGGTAAATGCGCCTCTTTCGTGTCCGAATAATTCGCTTTCGAGCAGGGTTTCCGCCAGCGCTGCGCAATTAATAACCACGAACGGTTTGACTGCTCGTGGGCTATTGGTGTGAATCGCATGCGCCGCTAGTTCTTTGCCGGTTCCGCTCTCGCCACAAATCAGGACTGCGGAATTCCTCGGCGCGACCCGCTCAATAAAGCTGTAGATTTCGCGCATAGCCGGCCCCTCGCCCACCATGTTGTGTTCGATTGCGAGCGTCGATCGCAGGCGGCTATTCTCTCCCTCCAGCCATTCCATCTGGCGCGCATTCTCCAAAGACACGGCCGCGATCCCCGCAACGCCAGCCAGTAGTTGCAAGTGTCCCTCATCGAATCGAACCAGAGGATCACTGGTGTCGAGATAGATTACGCCCACGATTTTCTCGAAGAGGATGAGCGGAGCGCACATTAACGAAGTGATTTGGGCGGCAATGAGACTCTCCGCCGTACTGAGTGTCTCGCTGGTATGAATATCGTTGCTGAGGATCGCCATTCCTTCGGTCAATACTTTGCTCACGACGGTGCGGCTAATGTGGACTGGCTTGCGTTCGTCTTCGCGGTCGCGACCGTACAACGAAGAGAACTCGTTGTCGCCCTGGCTCAATAGAATAGCGCCGCGGTCAACCGGCACTACTTCAAATATCGAGTTAAGTATTTCGTGCTGTAGTTCCCTGATGTGCCGGAGGACATTTATGCGCGATCCGATTTTGCACAATGCGCCCAGGTCGCGGACCACGCGTTCGTGCTCGGGACTTTGCAGTGTTGCCTGCTCAGTCTGGTGCAAGAGTGTCTCCGGGCGAACTTGGGTGGTCGAGTGGGCCAGCAACTTCAGGTCGTCCAACTGGACCAGACTTCCAGAAGGCGGATCCTCGCTGTCGCCAGTCAGAAAAAGCAGAGCGATGGTTCCGATCTTTATTTGATCGGCATGCATCAGCGTCTGCTCCTTAATTGGGACCCCGTTAACAAACGTGCCGTTAAAACTGTCCAGATCGCAAATCACGAACTCGTCGCCATCGCGCTTAATCAAACAATGACGGCGGGACACTGAGTTGTGCCCCAAAGAGATATGGCTGCCGGACTCGCGTCCGATCGAAAACTGATCCTCACCGAGCGGGAAGGTGCTGCCCTTTAGGGCTCCATTAATGGCGATTAGTCTGGGATTCATAAGACTGAAGGAGCGTGCGCCAAGAGGGCTTTGATTACACAGAAACTCAGTCGGGCGTGAGTTTAGCATATCGGAACTGATAGCGGACTATCAGTTCTGATAGGACTTCGCGGCGGGTACTCGTCCCAGGCTCCCGCTTAGTCCGAGAGCAACTCGCAGCCTATCAAGTTGTTACCGGAATTGGGGCTGAGTCTTCTCGCACGGCACGGGAATCGCCCTGAAATATAGCGCCCCAAGTAGAAACTGAGAAGGGGCCGCTCTCAGATTTCGGAATTAAAGGATTCGATTTACCCCACGGCGACGGTGACAGCAGGCAGGGGACAGGAAATCAGTTGGATTCGCTGCGAGCTGAAACCATAGAGGCCCGAAGCTCCCACCGCTTCGGGTTTCTTATTTAACGTGTCCTTAGTTTTCGTTGCAAAGATAAATATTCTGCGCGTACATACCTCGCCACGACAATCTTCACTTTCGCTCTGTCTCTTGCCGCTTCGCGCGGACCGCTCACCGCAATCATCGCTTTACATAACCGCGTGATCTGGTAGCCGGATTACGCTGCTTGCAGCAAAGGTGACAAAGAGCAAAGGTTCTTGCCAGATCACTTTAGAAACGAGTACTCTCAGACAATTCCAGGCAGATTGCCGAAGCCATCTTGAATGATGAGGTCCCTTGTTTGCGCCCGGCGAAAGCGGCCGGTCAAATAGTCCAGCGAAAGGAAAAGGATTGCGACGACGTAAGATCGATGGCTGTCCGATAGCCGGGGCGCTACAGTTGATCGGCGACAAGTGGACCATGCTGGTCGTCCGCGACCTGAGCGTGGGACCCAAGCGCACTACGGAATTGCTCGAAGACCTGCATCCGATCAGCAGTCGCACGTTGATGGGCCGGCTGCGTGAGATGGAACAGGACGAACTAATCCTGAGAAATAATTACGGTGGTCTGCCGCGGCGGGTTGAGTATGAATTAACTGAACGTGGTCGCCGCTTAATTCCGTTGCTGGACGCTTTGATGAAAACGGGCCAGGCGCTGGAGTGCAACGAATGTGCCGATCGTAAAGAGAGCACCGGTTACTATTGTGACTTCTGTCCGCTCAGGCACGGCGCATCGTCCTATGTTCCGTCAGTCTCGCGGGTGGTGGAACCCGACCCAGAGCCGAAGCCACTTCGCCGCCCGAAAGATGATTCGATCGTGCTGTTGTGAAACCGGCGGTTCACGTTCGCTTGCCAGGTTGTCCTGATGTTTGAATGTTGCCCGTCCGATCTCTCTCACCGACGGGGAGAGAGGAACGTGGCAGCGCTGATCGGCATCAACTAAGTCCGTGCCTACCTGCACGAACATTCGCTTAGGGGAAAAGGCGTTCCCAATCGCCTGAAGGAGCAATTATGCGAAGAACACTCTCAATTATTTTCTGCATT
Source organism: Blastocatellia bacterium (assembly GCA_033856735.1). Lineage (GTDB taxonomy): Bacteria > Acidobacteriota > Blastocatellia > Pyrinomonadales > Pyrinomonadaceae > UBA11740. Next base: position 2,495 of record JAWVEM010000267.1, on the reverse strand, counting down.
ATCGGATTTGCGGCCGCCACCTTCGCGCAATCCGATGAATTCTCTCCGTTGCCAACCGTTACCGTCGAAAAGAAAGTAAACCTGCGGCGTGGTCCAGCTACCACCCGCTTACGCCTGAAAATAGTAACTCCGGCCACTGAACTACGAGTAGTAGACCAAAATCCGAGCGATGGATTTTATCGCGTCATCTTTGGCAAAGGACGCCTGGGTTGGGTGTGGTCGAAAAATCTCCGCGCCCCGCTTACGTTCCCCGCAACGGCACCCGCAGCCGCTACGCCCACCGCCGGGAGTGGTCCCTGCGCTGACACCTTTCCCCACTGTGGGCCCGAAGGATGTGGCGCGCCGAATTCGACCCAGGCGCTGCTTAATTCAACCAAGCGCCGCCCGCCGTCAGAAACGACTGCGCGAACGCTGACCTTTGCCGATCTCAAGACGCTGCAGCAAAGAGCAAACGACCTGGTGGGCCAACACAATGAACTTACCCAGGCCGAGAGAGATTCACTGTCGAATCTAAGCGTGTCTGGCGGGACCGTACGTGAAGGACGGCTGGTGAAGGTGCGCGGCTTTTTGGCTCAAGGGCTTGAGCCGCATGCGAACACCAGCGGCGAGTCAGTGAATTGCCGGTTTACGCAGAGCGATAGGAACGACTTTCATATCTCGATCGTTGAGAACGCCGGCCAGGACGAATTCAAAGGCATAGTGGTGGAAATGATTCCGCAGGGCCGCAACACAGCCTGGACCCTAACCAAGCTGAAAAACATCAGGCAACAAGGCAAACGGATACTCGTGATCGGCGCGCTCTTCTACGACAACATCCACATTGTTAACGACGATCCCAATCATCCCATCGGCGGCCAGCCGAAACGCATGGCGCTCTGGGAAGTTCATCCGATCACAAAGTTTTTTGTCTGCACTAAGGCGAGTAATAACTGCAGCGCCACGAGTACCGGCGCCACGAGTGGTTGGCAGCCGCTGGAGAATTTCTAAGGGAGGAGCACAGTCACCCTGCCTGCGGTTCATCGGCATCCCACTGGGTGTTTAGTGCGAAAGCTCTAGCGGGGCACGATGCCCTCGAACCGCCAACAGGGAGGTCGGCGCTCCCTTTGAACTACAACGCTTCTGGTTCGTTCGAAATAACCTCGCCGGACGGTGTAATGATCAATTTGCGATCACGTGTGATGTGTTCGCCTTCGATGGTAACTTCCTCGCCGCTCGGCAACTCGATCGGCAAGTGATCAAGAAAGCGTTCGGCGTCGATGGCCGCCATGCAGCCGGTGCCCGCCGCGGTTACTGCCTGGCGATAGACTGAGTCCTGCACGTCGCCGCAGGCGAAGACGCCCGGGATGTTCGTGCCGGTCGAGTGCCCATTAGTGATGATGTAACCAACCGCATCCATGTCGATCTGGCCCTTGAATAAATCGGTGTTGGGCCGGTGGCCGATGGCTATAAAGACCCCATCACAGTCCAATACCGATTCCGCGCCGGTTTCGACATTCCGCAGATCCACGCCGGTCACTCCCTGCTCATGGGTGCCGATAATCGCCGCAACATCTGTATTCCAGAGGAACTCGATCTTGTCGTTGCGAAACGCCTTCTCCTGCATGATTTTTGAAGCGCGCAGTTTGTCGCGACGATGAATCACGAAAATTCTTTTCGCATAACGCGTGAGAAAGGTTGCCTCTTCCATCGCGGTGTCGCCGCCGCCGACGACCACGAGGTGTTTATTTCGAAAGGCCGGCAGAGGGCCGTCGCAGGTCGCACAGGCCGACACGCCATTGCCCCCGAAACCGCTGGGCGTTTTGGCCTCCCCGGGAATCCCCAGCCACTTCGCCGACGCGCCTGAAGCAATGATCACTGTATCGGCCTTGATAATTTTGTTGTCCGTATTCAGCGTAAAAGGCCGCTCCTGAAGATCGACATCAGTGATCCACTCTTCCAGAAATTCGGTGCCGAATCGCTCCGCTTGCTTGCGAAACTCAACCATCAAATCCGGCCCCTGAATGCCTTCGGAAAAGCCGGGATAGTTTTCTACGTCCGTGGTGATCATCAATTGGCCACCGGGGGTTGTTTGCCTCTCGGTATCAGCCGGCGCGTCCACCAGCAACGGAGCGAGATTCGCTCGCCCGGTGTAAATTCCGGCGGTTAGCCCGGCTGGTCCTGAGCCGATGATCACGACCTGACGGCGAAGTTCTTCTTTGGCCAAGCGGGGTTGGTCTCCTTCCAACGAGTTTCCGTGAACACTCAAATCACTGAAAATGTATTGGCGTTTTCGGTTGCCCGTATAGTATAACTAGGACTGTACGAGTTAGTCGAACCAGGCAGGCCCCAGCCATACTTTTGGCTGAAACAGGATCCCCATTTCTTCGGTTCGGCCCCCTTGTTGAGAGTGCTTTGAGCAAAAGCTCGGACGAAAACAATAACACGACTGTGGCTCGCCCAATTCATACCATAGCTGTGCTCGGCGCGGGCACCATGGGGCACGGCATTGCCCAGGT